>SKJK01000253.1 GCA_007121995.1 Desulfobulbaceae bacterium | reverse complement strand
CGCTGATCCAGGCGCCCAGGCCAACGTTCAACCCTCTGGCTGCGGCGAGGCGGGGAATTTCCGCAAGTGTGCCGTCGACACTGTAGGACCGTATCGCATGAACATTTCCGGCCAGCAAAGCCAGGTCACTGTCGATTTCTTCGATGGTCGGGTGTTCCTGTTTGTGGGGTGACTGATCACCCCGGTACGGAGAAAAAGCGAACCCCTGGATTTTTTCCGGCCATGGAGGCTCCATGTTGGGCGCATTGACAACTTTCCACAAGATAACAACAAGGCACCCCATGAGAAAAGTGATGATCAGACTGGAACGGCTCATAGTCGTATGCAGAGAAAAAGAAGCTTGGCCTGGATCAAAAAAAGTATGAGGGGAGAACGATGGCAGGGGGAAAGCATCGTCAACAGGACCGGATCTTTATTGTTGCAGGCGAACCGTTGGCATACAGTGTGCGCACCGCCGGCCAGGAATGGATATCTTGCTGCAAAAGGTGCAGGGTGTAGGCATGAAGTGCGACCATCGCTTCGGCAGTTGTCTGGTATGGTGGCTGTAGTCGGTTCAGTTGTTGCAGGGCGAAAGACTGGCCATTTATGAGAAATGTAACTGTGCGTGGCGATAATCGGGTGACCTGAAACTCTCGCGCAGGATGGCAGGAGTTGCAAAGGAGTGAACCACTGCCTGGAACAAGTCGGTAAGAGTGGCCGGGGCCAGGGGTGATCGTTAGTCCACAGGACCCGCAGAAGCTCAATTCCGGCCGGTATCCGACAGTTGCAAGGAGTCGCAGGTGAAAAAGCACGATTATTTTTGCAGGATCGTCATGGTGTTCCAATGAAGCCAGTGCCCACTGGAGCAGAGCAAAAAGGCGAGGATCGGGATCAGCTTCCCGGGTAAAGCGTACCGTCAGTTCATTCAGGTAAATTGCGGTGGTGTAGCGTCGATAGTCGGTTCGCAGGGTTAAATGGGCATGGAGAAGTTCTGCCTCGGCGATGAAGAACAGTCCCGTTTCTGTCCGTGGATTTTGATACAGAAGTTGCAAAAGTGAAAATTCTTCGAGTTTGTTGACAAAGCGTCGTTTACTTTTTTTGGCTCCTTTAGCAATACCGGTTATGCGGCCTAGGTCTTCACTGTACAAGGTAACCAGCTTGTCGGACTCTGCGTAATTACCTACCCGTAACACTATGCCGCAAGTGGAGTGAAAGGTCATGGTTTGAAAGGCAAAATGGGCAGACTGAGGAGAGCTTGGTCGGTCCTGTTATAAGGGCTACGGGACAGGGATACGGTGGAACTGGGATCGAAGGGAAGAACGAATTGACTCTGTCGGGAAAAGAGGAGTGGGTTTTGCGTGACCGTTTTTTTCTGCAGGTCTGGTTCCTGGCCGTGGAGGGCGATTTGGGTGGTGGTGACGTTTAAGGTAAAGAACACCTCATCGTCTTGTAAGACGCTGATATCCGAGTTTTCGGCTTGTCCCGGGATAGTCCCGGAAGATGGATCGGCGGGATGAAAAGGGCTGATTGTTGCTGCCGGAGGATTTTTTGTGGCGTTGGCCAGGAAGGCAAAAGGACTCCATGAGGTGTACAGACAAAATCCTGTGAACGAAACAGTGATCAGGATCATCAAGATGCCGGCGATGGTTGCTGAGGAAATATGAGCGGGCTCGGCCAGGTTTTTGGGCGACAGAGGGCGATGGGCCAGATATTTGTTCAGGCAAGGGGAAGGGGGATTGCTACCGTCCCGCTCAAAAAAGAACCTTTCGGCGATTTTTCGGCCATCAAGGCCCAGAAATGTACCGTAGAGAATAAGCATTCCTTTGCTAAAAGGATCGGCCGGTAATTTATGGTAGTGCAGGGATTCGATAGCACGCAGGTTGGTCAGAGAAATTTTGGTTGCCCAGGACACCTCTTCCAGGGTCAGACCTTTTTCTTGGCGAAGTGTTTGTAATTGTTGATTGATTGATTGTGGCTCCGAAAAAGGACGAACCATGGTCTTTTGTCCTGTCACAGGTTGAAAAGGCGCCTTCCGGCTGGGAACGGGACAGCGCAGCTGCTCACGTCCAGGTGCATGGGTGGCGAAACATTATGCGCTTGGCGCATCAGAAGTTGTTTGTCGAAGGAGTATTAAAGGATTTTAATATAGGCCTTGTCGTAGATGGTTTGCAGCCACTTTTTGAACCTGGTTTCCATCTCTTGTTGGAAGAGCTGATCACGGATCTCTTCTTTTACAGATTCATAGGGAACCTTGGCGGTTATTTGGCCTGTCTGGATCGAAAGTACCTTGAAAAATTGGTACGTGTTATTCATTTCGATTATCTCGCTTATTTGGCCTGGTTTGAGATTGGTGACAGCTTGTCGCATGGCTGCAGCCATTTCGTGTCGTTGGAAAACTCCTAAATCACCCCCGTCGACGGAGGAGGGTAAGTCGGAATACTGCCTCGCTAATTGATTGAACTCATCCCCGCGAACAGCGCGCTCTCGAATGTTGATGATTTTTCCCCTGGATTCTGCTTGAGTTGGGATTACCCCTGATCGATTCGGTTCTCCCCAGACCGTCCCGATTTGCAGAAGATAATAACCTTCATTGGCTTGTTCAGTGTAATACCTGTCATAATACTGGACCACTTTTTCTTCTGGAATGACAATCTGTGACCGTATTTCTTGGTTGATGAGTTTAGAGCTCAGAATCTGTTGGCGCAGCTCTTCGCGGTATTGTTTTTCATTCATACCCATGGCGGCCAAATCTTCATGAAATTGGTCCCTGG
>SKJK01000147.1 GCA_007121995.1 Desulfobulbaceae bacterium | reverse complement strand
CAAAGGCTATGTCATGGATGACGAGCGCATTAAAAGCGGCGGCTCCATCCTCACCGAACAGTACTTTGAAGAGCAGCTCCAACGCGTTCGCGAGATCCGCCTCTCCGAGCACAATTTCTACTAGAAAATCAATTACATATACGCAAACTCCGTCGACTACGACGTCACAGCCAAGCCACCAAGCGCTTTTTCGCCACCGTGCAGAACAAGCTGCACTGGGCCATCCACGGCCAGACGGCGGTGGAAAACTTGCGACAAACTCGCGACACGGCTTGTGACAATGAACTGTGACAACGCTATGACAAGGGCTGTGACATCTTGTTGGGCCAGGTTGAGGCAACAGTAAGGCATCCTATGAAGCAGTTGAACGAATTTGTCGCGAAATGGCGCATCATCGAAATGGAGGTCTGGGATCAGGATCACGTCGACATGGAGGTGCCGGGATTTATCCGCATCGGCTCGGATGGGACCGGACAGTTTAAGTTCGGGCTGGTCTCCGGGGATATTGATGGCCGGGTGGAGCAATGCGGTAATACACCACGCTTCGAGTTCTCCTGGTCCGGACAGGAAGAGAACGATTTGGTCTGCGGTCGTGGTTGGGCGGTCATTGAAAATGGCGAACTGAGCGGCCGCATCTATCTGCATCTGGCCGACGACTCCGCCTTTCGGGCTACCAAGAGCGCATAGCGGGTTCCATGAAAAAGTCGAACAAGAAAAAACCGACATGGACCGATCTCAAAAGCCAGCTTGCCGACCTCGACCGTCCGGTGCTGCTGGGCCTGATTCAGGACCTGTACGCAGCCAGCAAGAATAATCAGGTTTTTCTCCATGCCCGCTTCGACCTGGGTGAGGATGTGCTCGAACCGTACAAGTCCACCATCGACCGCTGGATTTGTCCGGATGTGATGCGCAATCAGGACATTTCGGGCGCCAAGGCTAAGACGGCAATCTCCGATTATAAGAAAGCCATAGGACGGCCGGAAGGTTTGGCGGAACTGACGGTGTTCTATTGCGAATCCTGCATGAACCTGCTCGGCTACTGCGGCATGGATGACGAGGGCTATTTCAACGCCTTGGTACGCATGTTCGAGCAGGCGCTGAAAGCAATTGCAGCACTTGAGCCAAGCGAGCAGGATGCCTTTGTCGAGCGGCTTGAATTACGCCGAGACCGATCAGCCCCAGCTCAACCGCATGTGGGACAAACGCCAGCGCGGCTATCGGGCAATTTCTCCAGCAGGCTGTCGTGGTTGGTGAGGACGCCGGAGCTGACCGATGTCACCAGGGCGTGGTCGATGCAGTTGACCTTGCGGGGTTTGATGCTGATCCGGGTTGTTCTGAACAGCAGCCCGGCGTCCTTGAACGCGACGAGCCACATGGTTTGTCGCTCATCGTTGTGGATTATGCCCTTACTTACCGGAGCGGTTGCAAATCCGTCGAAACTCCTTCGAATTTTGAGTTGAATACCGTATAGCAGATGTTATCTTGGCTGATGGTCTTGAATGGACCTCGTGCGCCCGGCGGTTTCGGATACGCCAATGCCCGGAAGATGAACTGCCTCTGGAGGCTGAGCTATGAACAGACAACGCGCCCTTGACCTGCTGAGCCGCAGTTGCAGAGCTGTTGTCTCAGATTCAAGAGCGGCTGGATTCGCACAAGGTGGATTTTGTTTCCCGGCAAGAGCTTCTGGATCTGGTCCTGCCGTTTATCGAGAGCAGTAATGCCGGATTGGACGACATGCTTTATGATGTTGCCAACGTGGTCGCACTTGACATTTGCACCCACTCCGGATGATACATCCAGTGATAAAGGGGGCGTTATGCATGGTTCCGCCAGTCCATCAAAAGATTCATCAAAGAGAAATCCACTTGACGCGCAATGGTGTGGCGGTATGAGCTGTTATGTGGACAGGGATGGACGATGTGGACATGACGCAGATAGCGGCTTATGTGGAAGCGGTAAACAGACTGGAGAAGGGCAAGGAGATGTACCTTGTCTGAACTGAAACTGATCCCTCAACACGGGGGCTATCGGAAGCTGAAGAGCTTTCAGGTGGCGCAGTTGTGTTACGACATTACGGTGCGGTTCTGCAGTCGCTATATCGACAAGTTCAGCCGCACCCGTGACCAGATGATCCAGGCGGCGCGTTCGGGCGTACAAAACATCGCCGAGGGTTCGCAGGCCTCGGCGACCTCCAAGAAAACCGAACTGAAGCTCACCCAGGTGGCCCGCGCCAGCCTGGAGGAGTTGAAACTCGATTATGAGGATTTTCTGCGGCAACGGGGGTTGGCGCAGTGGGACCGAGAGAATCCCCTCCGGCAGGCGCTGATTGACCGGCGCTGTCAGACTGCCGACCAAGTCGCGGCCTGGGTGATGGAGGTCGCAAAGCGAAGTGGAAATGGTGG
The DNA here is from genome assembly GCA_007121995.1 of Desulfobulbaceae bacterium. Lineage (GTDB taxonomy): Bacteria > Desulfobacterota > Desulfobulbia > Desulfobulbales > Desulfobulbaceae > Desulfobulbus. Next base: position 8,116 of record SKJK01000147.1, on the reverse strand, counting down.
ACAAGACCGGGAACCGTCTACCGAGTCCACAACGTCCACACTGTCCACCAGAATCTACCCCGAACTTTCGGCCAACGCCGCACTGGTGCTCCTGGCAGTGGCCTGTTCACTTCTCGACCGTCAGGTCGAGCGGCTGGCCCAGGATTTTGCGACCGAAGGCGGTTTTACGGAGCGCCTGTATCGGGTGCGCACGGCACATCGGCGAAAACAGAAGCAATCATAACAGAAGCGTGGCCAAACGCAGAGGTATAAACTCTGTGGTTGGTTACGATGCAACGCATACCCTCTGGTTGAAGAACTCATGCCCCTTGACTATGCCACATTGGAGCTGCTCCGCCAGAACCACCCGGCCTGGCGATTGCTGCGCGCCCAGCATGCGCCCCTGGTGGCCGGTTTTCTCCATCGGGTATTCATTGGACCCAATGTCCGCAATCTATCCCAGGCCGATCTGGTGGAGGCGCTGGAAGATGAGCTTTTCGCCCTGCGGGAGCAGCTGGGGGCCGAGGCCTTTCCCGGGACCGCGCAGAGCTATCTCAACGACTGGGCCGAAAACGACAAGGGATGGCTGCGCAAGTTCTATCCGCCCGGGACGGATGAACCGCACTTTGATCTGACCCCGGCAACGGAAAAGGCCCTGGCCTGGCTGGAAAACCTCAGCGAACGGGCCTTTGTCGGTACGGAGTCGCGCCTGCTCACCTTGTTTGCCCTGTTGCGGCAGATGAGTGAAGGAAGCCAGACCGATCCACAGGTGCGCATCGCCGAACTCCACAAACGACGCAGCGATATCGATACGGAAATTGCCCGCATCCTGGCGGGTGATATGCCGCTTCTGGATGACACAGCCCTGAAGGATCGTTTCCAGCAGTTTCTTCAGCTGGCGCGGGAACTGCTGGCTGATTTCCGGGAAGTGGAGCATAATTTCCGCACCCTCGATCGCCGGGTGCGCGAGCGTATAGCCCTTTGGGAGGGGACCAAGGGAGCGCTGCTCGAAGAGATCATGGGCGAACGGGACGCCATCGCCGATTCAGATCAGGGAAAAAGCTTTCAGGCCTTCTGGGATTTTCTCATGTCCCAGTCCAGACAGGAAGAGTTGAGCCGGTTGCTGGAACAGGTTTTGTCCTTGCCGCCGATTGCCGCCATGCATCCCGAAACCCGTCTGCTGCGGGTGCATTACGACTGGTTGGAGGCCGGTGAGTATACCCAGCGGACCGTTGCCCGGCTTTCCGAGCAGTTGCGCCGGTTTCTCGATGACCAGGCATGGTTGGAGAACCGGCGCATCATGGATATCCTCCACGGCATCGAAAACCATGCCCTGGCGCTGCGGGAACAGTATCCATCCGGTCATGTCATGCTCCTGCGCGAGACCTCCGCCACCATTGACCTCCCCCTTGAGCGCCCCCTGTACCGAACGCCGCGCAAACCGCTTATTGCCGACATGGTGCCGCGGGAAGGGGATACAGATGTGGACACAACGGCTCTCTATGCCCAGGTTGTTGTTGACCGGACCGAGCTGACCAGAAATATCCGTCAGGAGTTACAGAACCGCAGCCAGATCAGCCTGGCCGAGGTGGTTGCCCGCCATCCGCTGCGTCATGGCCTGGTCGAGCTGGTCGCCTATCTGCAACTGGCCGGAGAATGGCCCGGCACAGCTGTTGATGATGAGGTACGGGAACAGATCCACTGGCTGACCAACGAAGGGATCATGCGCCGGGCGACCCTGCCGCGTATTCTCCTGCTGAGGACCTGAGCATGCATCATGCAGACAATGCAACCGAACATCCGGCCGATCCACCCCACGAACTCTCCACAGTGGTCATTCCATTGCTCAAGGGCGTGATCTATCAGGAAGAAAACCCCGGGCTGTGGGGCGTGCTCCTCAACCTGCAGGCCAATGTCCGCGACTACGTGGCTGTGCTCGGTCTGGATTTGGTGTTCGATGAGGCGGAAGGATACGCTTTTTTACGCTCCCGCCAGGATGATGTTGACAGCGGGACCCCGGCCATTCCACGTCTGGTGGCCCGGAGGCAGCTCTCCTATCCGGTCAGCCTGCTGTTGGCCCTGTTACGAAAAAAACTGGCCGAGTTTGATGCCGGAGGCGGGGACACCCGCCTGATCCTTTCCCGCGATGAGGTGGTGGAGTTGATCCGGATTTTTCTCCCGGCCGGCAGCAACGAAGTCAGGCTCATCGACCAGGTCGATGCCACCCTGAACAAAATCGCCGAGCTGGGTTTTATCCGCCGCCTGCGAGGTCAGGGGCAGATGATCGAAGTACGCCGGATCATCAAAGCCTTTGTCGACGCGCAATGGCTGGCCGACTTCGAACAGCGACTGGAAGAATACCGAGGCCTAAGTGCTGGAACTACGCTGGGTGATCAAGATGGCTGAACCGTTGTTTCTGGAATTTCTAACCGATGACCGTTTGGCCGGGTTTCGCCTGCAACGGCTTGAGGTCTTCAACTGGGGTACCTTCGACGGCCGGGTATGGACGCTGCACCTGGGGGGCAGGAACAGTTTGCTCACCGGTGATATCGGTTCCGGAAAATCGACCCTGGTCGACGCCGTCACCACCTTGCTGGTCCCCAGCCATCGCGTTGCCTATAACAAGGCGGCGGGCGCTGACAACCGTGAGCGGGACCTGCGCTCTTATGTGCTCGGCCATTACAAATCGGAACGCCAGGAGACCCTTGGCAGCGTCAAGCCTGTCGCTCTGCGGGATCTCAACAGCTATTCGGTACTTCTCGGGGTCTTTTTCAACGCCGGATACAACAAAACCGTCACCCTGGCCCAGGTCTTCTGGATGAAGGAGGCGAACACGCAACCAGCACGTCTGTATGCTGCCTGTGAACGTGATCTTGCCATTGCCGCCGATTTTTCCGGATTCGGCAGCGAGATTGTCGGCCTGCGCAAACAACTGCGGGCGCATGGTGTCGATCTGTTCGACAGCTTTCCTCCCTACTGTTCGTGGTTCCGCCGACGTTTCGGCATCGACAACGAGCAGGCCCTGGACCTGTTCCATCAAACCGTATCGCTCAAATCGGTTGGCAATCTGACCCATTTCGTTCGTAGCCACATGCTGGAGCCTTTTGATGTCGTCCCCCGCATCCAAGCACTGATCGGCCACTTTGAAGACCTCAACCGGGCCTATGCAGCGGTTCTCAAGGCAAAACGGCAGGTCGAAATGCTGGCACCACTGGTGGCCGACTGCGGACAGCACCAGGAGCTGACCCTGGCGGCAGACAACCTGCGCGCCTGCCGCGATGCCCTGCGCCCCTGGTTTGCCACGCTCAAGCTTGATCTGCTGGACAAGCGACTTTCGACCCTGGAAGACGAGCTGAACCGGCACCGGGTTGCCATCGAAGGGTTGCAACAACAGCGGCGCAGCCAGCAGGAACAGGAGCGCGAGCTTCGCCGCTCCATCGCGGAAAACGGCGGCGACCGGATCGAGAGCATCGGTCTGGAAATAAGCCGGCAAGAGGATGTGTTGAGCCGTCGCAAGCAGAAAGCCGCCAGGCATGAAGAGCTGGTGCGGGCACTTGGGGAACATCCCCCGGCCACCTCGGAAGATTTTCTTCGCCAGCGTGCCGATACGGAACGGTTACGGGAATCCACCGAACACAGTGAAGCCCGGGTGCAGAACGACCTCAATGAAACCGGCGTGTTTTTTGCCCAGGGGCGGCAGGACCATGAACAGCTGCAAGCTGAAATCAAGGGATTGAAAGCCCGTCTCAGCAACATCGACGAAAAACAGATCGCCATGCGGCGTTCGTTGTGCAAAGCGCTCAATGTACCGGGAGAAGAGATGCCTTTTGCCGGTGAGTTGCTGCAGGTCCGCGAGGGCGAACGCGATTGGGAAGGTGCGGTTGAACGCCTGCTCCGCAGCTTCGGTCTGTCCCTGCTGGTCCCGGATCGCTGGTACGCCCAGGTCGCTGAGTGGGTTGACCGCACCCATCTGCAGGGCAGACTGGTCTATTTTCGCGTCCGCGACAAGGGGCGGGGCGAGTTGCCGTCACTCCATCCCGACTCTCTGGTGCGCAAGCTACTGATTAAACCTGACTCACCGTTTTTCAAGTGGATCGAACGTGAGATCTCCCACCGCTTTGATCTAGCCTGCTGTGCGACCCAGGATCAGTTTCGGCGCGAGACCCGGGCCATCACCCTGACCGGGCAGATCAAGGCTCCCGGAGACCGCCATGAAAAGGATGACCGCCATCGCCTTGACGATCGAAGCCGTTATGTGCTTGGGTGGAGCAATGTCGAAAAAATCAGGGTACTGGAAGAGAAAGCCGATCGACAGCAAAGGCACCTGGCCGAACTGGCCACTCGCATCACTACCCTGCAGCAGGAACAACTGACCCTCAAGGAGCGGCTGTCGATCCTCTCCAAACTTTCAGAATACAACGATTTCCTTGAGCTTGACTGGCAACCAGTGGCCATCGCCATCGCCAGGCTGGAAGCGGAAAAACATGCCCTTGAAGCCACCTCGGACCTGCTGCAAACCCTCACTGCTCAATTGACCGAAGTGGAAGAGGCTGTACGGGAAACCGAACACCAGCTTGACCTGCGCAAGGACAAACGCTCAAAAACCGAACAAAAAATCAGTGTTGCCGAGGAACTGCAGCGCCAGGCGCAGGATCACGCGACAGCAATATCGGAAGATGTCGCCAATCGGTTCACCATGCTGGCAGAAATGCGCAATGAAGCCCTCGGCGACCAGGTGCTGACGATCGAATCCTGTGACAATCGCGAACGTGAGATGCGCGACTGGCTTCAGAGCAGAATCGACGCAGAGAGTCGAAAACTCGCCAAACTGAGCGAGAAAATCATCAGGGCGATGACCGAGTACAAACAGGAATATGACCTGGAAGCACGGGACGTGGATGTCAACCTGGCAGCCGGACCTGAATACCGCTCAATGCTTGCGCAGCTCCAGGCCGACGATCTCCCTCGTTTCGAAAGCCGTTTCAAAGAGCTGCTCAACGAGAACACCATCCGCGAAGTGGCAAACTTCCAATCTCAGCTGGCGCGGGAACGTGAGACCATCAAGGAACGGATCGCCCGGATCAACGAGTCGCTCACTCAGATTGATTACAACCCCGGCCGCTACATCAGTCTCGAGGCACAGATGAACCTTGACGCCGATATCCGTGCCTTTCAGGCCGAATTGCGTGCCTGTACGGAAGGTGCGCTCACCGGCTCGGAGGAGTCCCAGTATTCGGAAGCCAAATTCCTGCAGGTCAAGAGGATCATCGAGCGCTTCCGGGGTCGGGAGGGGTACACTGACCTGGATCGGCGCTGGACCACCAAGGTGACCGATGTGCGCAACTGGTTCGTGTTTGCAGCCAGCGAACGTTGGCGGGAAGACAACAGCGAACATGAGCATTACGCCGATTCAGGCGGCAAATCAGGGGGGCAGAAGGAAAAACTCGCCTACACCGTGCTGGCCGCCAGCCTGGCGTATCAGTTTGGCTTGGAATGGGGGGCGGTACGCTCGCGCTCTTTCCGCTTCGTAGTGATCGACGAGGCCTTTGGTCGCGGTTCCGATGAATCGGCCCAGTATGGTCTGCAACTCTTCGCGCAACTCAATCTGCAACTACTGATCGTCACGCCACTGCAGAAGATCCATATCATCGAGCCTTTTGTTGCCGGGGTCGGGTTTGTCCACAATGAGGACGGTCGCAGTTCTGTTCTGCGCAATCTCAGTATCGATGCATATCGCGCCGAGAAGCAACGGGTACAGGGATGATATGGACAACCCCGGCTGATCTCAGAAACCAGGTATTGAAGCTGTGGAATCGCGGTTTGTTGCTGGCCTCCCTTGCTGGTGGCGAGGCGCTCTTTCCCCGTCGGTTCCCGCTCAAAGGGCCTGATTCCGGGGAACTGAGCGAACGGTTCCCGGAGGTGCGCGATTGGATCGGCCAATTATCCACGGCCGCCGGCTGCTACCGGATTGTCTGGCGCAGGGTCAACCATCGTATTCTTGGGACCAATGACATTCCAGCAGCGATCTGGATTGATACTCTGGAGGATGCCCTGGAACTGATCAATAAACGCCAGGCAGCAAAACAGTTCACCACCCTGGTTGCCTTGACCACGGCACAGCAACCCGAACTGGTCCCCTGGCTGGCTAAACGGCCCTTGCGCGCTTTGGAGTTGTCTGAAGACTGGCCACAGCTGCTGGCCATTGTCAGCTGGATGCGCCAACATCCCCGCCCGGGGCTCTATTTGCGCCAGGTTGATCTGCCGGGCGTGCATACCAAGTTGATAGAAGGGTATCGAGGCGTGCTGTCGGAACTGCTCGACCTTGTCCTGCCAGCGGAGGCTATTGAAGCGGGCAGCGCCGGCATTGGTGGTTTCTGTCGCCGGTATGGCTTTACGGAAAAACCATCCAGGATACGCTTTCGCCTGCTGAACCCGAACAAAGGACTGCTGCCGGAGGGGTTTGATCAGGATATCACCGTGACCCAGGACTCCTTTGCCAAGCTGGAGTTGCCCGTTGCCCAGGTGTTCATCACCGAAAATGAAATCAACTTTCTGGCCTTTCCCGCTGTCCCTGGTGCCATGGTGATTTTCGGGGCTGGATACGGCTTTGAACACCTCGCGGCCGCCACCTGGCTGCAAACCAGGGCAATCTCCTATTGGGGGGATATTGATACCCACGGCTTTGCCATTCTCAACCAGTTCCGTGGATTTTTTCCCCACAGCCGGTCCTTTCTCATGGATCGGCAAACACTCCTGAAGCACCGGGCGCTCTGGGGCCTTGAAACCCAGCCTGAAACAGGCAACCTGACCCGTCTCCACCCGACGGAGCAAATTCTTTACGATCAGTTGCGCCGAAATCACTGGGGGGTGTCTATTCGGCTCGAGCAGGAACGGATCGGCTTTGCTTACCTGCTTGACGCCCTGCGGACACTGAAAGGATCCCCTGTCAACCATGGCCCTGCCTGAGAACAGGGCCATGGTTGACGCGGAAAAAAATGTCGGACTTACCTGCCTTGCCAGACCGCGGGCCGTTTCTCCCTGAAAGCTGTCACTCCTTCCCTGGCGTCCTCGGTGGTGCATAAACGGACAAACACCTCGTTCATGTACTCAACGGCCTTGTAATACTCGACATCCGCCGCCGAATAGAACGCCTTTTTGGCAATCTGCATGGCAAGGGGACTTTTGGCGGCCAAGGCCTGGGCCCAGCTTCTCGCTTCCCGTTCCAACTCCTCATCAGCGACCACCCGATTGATCAGGCCCATGCGTTCGGCTTCGCCGGCCGGTACAAACTCTCCGGAAAAGAGCATCTCCAGCGCCTTTTTCCTGCCAATAGATTTTGCAACCGGCAGCACCGGCCCGATACAGTTGAGCCCGATGTTGATCGCGGTCAATCCGATGCGGGCCTTTTCCCCGGCAATAGCCAGGTCAGCGGCAGCGACCAGGCCGGCACCGTTGGCGGCGGCCACGCCATGCACCTGGGCGATCACCGGTTTGCTCATTTTACTGATGGTCACCAAAGGATTGATCATACACTCGATCCAAGCTCGTAACTCCTGAACCGATTTACCCTCCATGGCACTGATATCGATTCCGGCGCAGAAGGCCTTGCCAGCACCTTTGAGCAGTACGACCCTGACCTTGGGGTCGGCATCGACTTCGAGGAAGGCCCTGTCCAATTCGTCGGCCAAGCCGACCGTGAGGGTATTGAGCTGATTAGGGCGATTCAGGGTGATCTCTGCCACATAATCGTTGCCAATGGTCACTTCGACATTCTCGTACGCCATGTCATGTTCCTCCCTGTTGATTGATGGTGAGCCGTTAATGGGCCACCAGCACGTGTCTGACCACCGTATAGTCTTCAAGACCGTACATCGATAAGTCCTTACCGTATCCGGTCTGTTTCATACCGCCGTGGGGCATCTCATTGGGCAGCATAAAGTGGGTGTTGACCCAGGTCGCGCCATACTGGAGCCGGGCGGCGACGGCATGAGCTTTGCCGACATCCCGGGTCCATACCGATGACGCCAGGCCATATTCGCAGTCATTGGCCAAGGCGATCGCCTGCTCGATCGAGTTGTCGAACCGTGTGACCGAGACAACAGGGCCAAAAACCTCCTGCTGGACAATTTCATCCTGT
>SKJK01000037.1 GCA_007121995.1 Desulfobulbaceae bacterium | reverse complement strand
CGGATTGCTGGGGACAGACCTGCCGCAAACCAAAGCCCGGTTTATCGCCTTTTTTGGCATACGCGGTATCGGTTCAATGTATTACTCAAGTTTCGGAGTTGACTTAAATTACTGATACTAGGTTTTTATTGTGAGCCAATTTCTTTCCTGTTTGCAGCATATCAACAGCAAGGCCCATGACTGTATCAATGATAGCGAGCACTGCATCTTCTGCGATCATGCCGGCAGCTCTTACTTTGTCCAAGGCGAGGCTGAGCAGTCGCTGCATGGCTTCAACCAGGCTCAGGTCGCGTCGTTCTTCACTGCAGGCGAAAAAGAGCGTGCCCAGCGTGCGGGGATCATCATGGCATCGTTGTTCAAAGGTCAGGAAAACATAGCGGCTCATGACAATAGTGATATGGCCGATGATGCCGTCAAAGTCCCGCAGTTGAGTCTCCCGTTCGAGGTTGAGATAGTGCTTCATCATCTTGAAGAACACCTCAATATCCCACCGTTTGCCATAAATGCGGATGATTTCCTCTTCGGCAAGATCGATCCGGGTGGAAAGAATGGCCAGCCATTTACGTTTATGGCGGTGACGGACAAACACGATCTTTATTTTCTGTTCCTTCTTCGTTTCGACGACCACACTGGCCAATATTCTGGCCTTGCCACGCCGTTTCTTCAATTTGGCAAACAGCCGACCCAAGGTCAACCAGTCTCCTTGATGCCGATAAAAGACCTTCGGCATGTCCTTACCCATGCAGATAACCGGCAGATGCTTGCCCAAGGTGGCCAGGAGAGCGGGAAAGGCAAACCAGCTGTCCATCAGGAGGTAGTCAGCCCGGATACCGCGTGCCAGGATCCGTTTCACCATGGCTTCCAGATGTTGGGTGGATTTGGCCATGGATTCCATTCGGCGTTTGTAGCCGCAACAGCGCTTGTCCACCTTTTTCTTGACCCCCTGCAACCGTTTACTCGCCGTAGACGACGAGGACAGGATGAAATCAAGCGGCAGGAAACTCACCCCATCCGACCAACCAAGGGTCAAAAGCTTGAACCCCTTCAGGTGCCGTCTGGCATTATGGTCGTACACCCACGAGAGCAGTTCGACCATTTTGGAGCGGGAACGATCATACGTACTGTCGTCGATGACCAGCACCTTCTCACGCTGTTCGCAGGTCAGTACATCCATGAACCGAATGACCATCGTCACCAAGTTCAACAAGAACATCCGCCAGTTATACCGGGGGTTCTTCAGGAACTCGTAGGCGCTGTCCTTTTGGAATTCCAGCTCCCGGTTATTGACAATACCCCGGGAAAAGTTGTTCCCACTGAACGGCAGGGCAAAAATGGCGGTGAACACAGCCAAGGGCTTTGCCCCTCGCAGTTTGCGGATGCCGCTGTTGCCCAGCAGGGTGCCGACCTTGAAATCATCCAAAAAGGAAGAAATTCGGTCATGCAGTCGTTTTGCCTCTTGTTGCTCTTGATAGTACTGTGTATGATTCATCTGAGCCTTTTCTTTTTGATATTATTGAGTATTTTCGCAAATCCAATGTATCAAAAAGTAAAAGGCTTTTCACGTTAAAATGACATTATTTCAATAGGTTGGTCGTTTTTTTACCGAGGAAGCATCAACCCCGAAACTTGAGTCATCCAACAATAATTGCAGTTAGTACGGTAGAAACCGAGATGCGGCAATTGTTCAACTTTGGAAGCCCTCCCGAAACGTCAGGGACGTTCCCACAGGAAATCAGCGTATGCATCAGGGGCAACAACAGATGGAAAACGGACAGCAGAGATGAAAAAAAGACAATACGACCTTTCGAAGTCAGTTGGCTTGAAAGATGAGACAATGGGTGGAAAGCAACGATCTTCTCCCCTTCAGGGCGGCTTGATTGTTCCCGATGACGGATCCTGCCTGGATACCGATCAGCTCAATCAGATGGAATATTCTTTCCGGCAGTGGGCGGAAGCCACGCCCCGACATGACATCCATCTCTCCCGGCGGCGCATTCTGCTTATATTCCAACTCATTCGCCACACCGGGGCCAAATTACATGAGATATTAACCCTTGATCCCTTTGCGGATATCAATATCAGGCAACGGACCGTTTCCCTTCGCTCCCCGGACAATGGCAACAGGGATATCACTTTGACCGAATCCCTGGTTCAGGAACTGGATAAGGTTCTGGCTGATCCGGATTTCCGAGACATTTTGCACCGTGGTTTTGCGGTTGATCCTGCTTTTGTTCGCCGGAAATTTTATGAACGAGCCGAGGCCTGCGGGTTTCCCCGCCGTCTGGGCGGTCCGGAAATGATTCGCCGGGCACGGGCCGTAGAACTAATGCAACACAGCATGCCGTTGCCGGCGGTACAAAAACTGCTGGGTCACTCAAGTCCAAATCTGACCTCGGCTTATGTTTCTTTTTCCGAAAAGGAACTCCAGCGGGTGACCGCTTTTTTCCTTGAACGGGAAACCAACCGTACAACCAGTGCCAGAAATTCATTTTTCGGCAAGATTATCTCAATCCTGCGCGGTGATATTCAATCGCAGGTGCAATTGATCGATTTCAGCGGCCATACCCTGACCGCACTGATTACCAATGACAGTCTGGAACGACTCGATCTTTATCCCGGCCGACTGCTCACTGCGGAAGTTAAGGCACCCTGGGTTATGCTCCACCCGGGCACATCCGGACCACAATGCAGTGCCGAAAATCGGTTTCCAGGGGTGGTTGTCCGGATAAACAGAGGCCAGGTCAGTTGTGAATATG
>SKJK01000015.1 GCA_007121995.1 Desulfobulbaceae bacterium | reverse complement strand
CGAGTCCAGGCCTGACTGGTGCCTGTCCCGGCAGCGTTCCTGGGGGGTGCCGATTACAGTTCTTTCCTGCACCGAATGCGGAGAGGTGCTCAGGGATGCGGGGGTCTGTGACCGGATCGAACAACTATTCCGCACAGAAGGTGCCGATGCCTGGTACAGGCATGAGGCAGAAGATTTTATCACCCCCGGAATGCATTGCACCTGCGGTTGTGCCCATTTTCAAAAAGAGACGGACATTCTGGATGTCTGGTTTGATTCCGGTATCAGCCACGCCGCCGTTCTCGAGGATCGCCCAGAGTTGCGTGCACCGGCTGACCTGTATCTCGAAGGCAGTGATCAACATCGCGGCTGGTTTCAATCATCCCTACTTACCGCAGTCGGGACAAGGGGCCGGGCTCCCTATGTCGGTGTCCTGACCCACGGATATGTCGTTGATGGACAAGGTAAGAAAATGTCCAAATCGGTTGGCAACGTGATCGCCCCCCAGGAAGTGATCGACCAGTACGGTGCTGAGGTATTGCGCCTGTGGGTGGCCAGTGAAAATTATCAGGATGATATCAAGGTCTCCGATGAAATTCTTCGGCACGTATCCGATGCCTATCGCAAGATGCGCAACACGCTGCGCTTTCTGCTCAGCAATCTTTTTGATTTCAATCCAGTCGCAGACAGCGTGCCGGCGGATGCACTGCTTGACATCGATCGATGGGCATTGGTGAAGTTTGCCGAACTGAGTGAGCGTGTCACTGGCGCGTATGAACGGTATGAATTTCATAACATCTATCAAGGGCTTCATAATTTTTGTGGAATAACCATTTCCAGCCTGTATATGGATGTGCTCAAAGACCGGCTGTACTGTTCCGCACCGAGCAGCCTGGAGCGACGGGCGGCACAAACCGTTATCCACCGTATGCTCGACGGGTTATTGCGATTGATGTCACCAATTCTTTGTTTTACGGCTGCAGAAGCATGGGAGCACCTGTATGGGCATAGCGATGATACCCCCTTGCAGGATTCCGTGTTCTTTGCTGATTTCGCGCACGTCGATGACATCCCCAGAGACAGAGCTTTTGATGAGCGATGGAGTACCCTGCTCACCCTGCGAAGCGCCATAACCCGTGTGCTTGAAGCGGCACGGAGGGACAAGGCCATTGGCCTGTCGCTGGATGCGGAAGTGGTGCTGCGCGTTGAGGAATCATGGGCTGGTTTCTTCAATGACAATATCGAGCAACTGCGGGAACTTTGTATCGTTTCCAGCCTGCGTTTGTCTGGGGAAGAAGACCAGGAAAGGCTTTTTTCCCCAGCGGAAGTACCTGCTGGAGTGGCTATCGCTGTCAGCCCTGCTCCCGGTGTTAAATGTGAACGCTGCTGGATGGTCACCACAACCGCCGGTGAAGACCCCCTGCACCCCACCCTCTGCCGTCGCTGTACCGAAGTCGTCCATTTACTGGCGGTTTGAAGAGGTTTTCGTGTGACTTGGTTTTTCAGTATCATCGTTTTGACCGTCGTAGTTGACCAGGTTAGTAAATACTGGGTGTTTCATAATTTTTTTCTTTTTGAAAGCCGAACGATCCTGCCAGGTTTTTTCAATTTGACCTATCTGACCAATAACGGTGCGGCCTTCAGTATTCTGGCCGGCCAGCCGGCACTGTGGAGACAGGTGTTTTTTATTGGTACCGCTCTGGTCGCCCTGGTTCTGATCTGGTTGTTCCAGAGAAGTTACGGGCGTGACAGCAGGTTGTATACCGTGGCGCTGGCACTGGTTGCCGGCGGTGCTGTCGGGAATCTGATCGATCGTGTCCGATTTGGATTTGTCATTGATTTTCTTGATTTTCATATTGGCACCTATCACTGGCCGACATTTAATGTCGCAGATTCCGCCATTTTCATCGGTGTTTCTCTGTTCATTTTTAAAAACCTGGTGCTTGATCGTTGAGTCATGAGCACCTGGAACACGCATTGCATAACTGAATCATGAAAAAAGCAGCAATTATTTTTCCAGGCCAGGGATCTCAGTATATCGGCATGGGCCAGATGTTTGTCGAACACGATCCGGATGCGATGGCTATCATGGATCTGGCCGAGAAAATCAGCGGCTTTCCCATTCGCCGATTGTGCTTTGAAGGACCCATTGAAGATGTAACCCGGGTGCTGTTCCTGCAGCCTGCATTGACGGCGGTCAATCTGATCTGCTGGCATCAGTTGAAAAAACGTCTCCCTCACTTTTGCCCCGCTTTTCTTGCCGGACACAGTTTAGGAGAATATTCCGCTCTCTATGCTTCCGGGGTTCTTTCTCTGGAGGATACGCTTGCCCTGGTGACTAAGCGCGGTGAACTGATGGAACGCGAGGGTGCCAGGAATCCGGGTGGGATGCGGGCCGTCATTGGCCTGCGTATCGAAGAGATCGAATTTATTCTGCAACAATATACCGGGCCTGGAGTGGCTGTCGTTGCCAATCACAATACAGGCGTCCAGGTGGTGTTGTCCGGTGACACCCAGGGGCTTGATGCAGTAGGTCAACTCTGTGCTGCCAAAGGAGCGAAAGTCATTGCACTGAATGTGAGTGTTGCCAATCACAGTCCGCTGGTGGCCGGGGCTGTTGCTGATTTTTCAGAGTACATGGCGGGGATCCCTTTTCAAAGTCCCGAAATCCCTGTTCTTTTTAACGTAACCGGAGGGTATGAACATCAGCCTCGCGAGATCAAAGCGATTATGGCTCGGCAAATCGCCTCTCAGGTCCGTTGGCTGGAATGCATCAATCGGATGATAGAAGAGGGGGTTGAGGTCGTTGTGGAACTGGGACCAAAAAATGTGTTGACTGGCATGATGAGGAAAATACTGCCGCGGAAAACGGAAATAATCTGCTTGCAAGCTGACGGGTCGGAAGCCCTTGACGAGGTCGTCAAGGTGCTGAGTGAACGATAACGCCTTGGACCAGCATGGTTTTCTTCTTGCTTGACAAGAGAGCATCGTTCGAGTTATAAATTGTGCTTTTCCGTTTTTGCAACACTGAGCGAGGCGTGTGGTCTGTATTCCATGCTTCAATGTATATTGAAAAAACAGTGTATGAATCATGTTTGAGAAATTAACCGACCGCCTTGAAAGTGCCTTTAAAAAACTGCGTGGGCACGGCAAGCTGACTGAGGAAAATATCCAGGAGGCCATGGGTGAGGTTCGCACCGCGCTCCTGGAGGCCGATGTTAACTTTGGCGTTGTCAAGGAATTCATTGCCACGGTAACGGAGAAAGCTGTCGGCCGTGAGGTCCTGGCCAGTCTTTCGCCGGGGCAACAGGTGGTCAAAGTCGTTCATGATGAATTGGTTGCTTTGCTTGGTGGCCAAGCCCAGCCGTTACGTCTTGATGGACGACAACCGGTGGTTATGTTGTTGGCCGGTCTTCAGGGCTCGGGCAAAACAACAACAGCCGCTAAACTGGCGCTCCAACTGAAAGCGAAAGGACGGCATCCATATCTGGTTCCGGCTGATGTCTACCGTCCAGCGGCCATCGAGCAACTGCACATACTTGGCGAACAGGTTGGTGTACCCGTTTTTGCTTCAACAACCGACCAGAACCCTGTACATATTGCCCGGCAGGCAGTTGCTGAAGCTACAAGCAACGGTTATGACACCGTTCTTATTGATACGGCTGGACGCCTTCACGTCGATGATGCTTTGATGAACGAGTTGCGGGATATCAGCCGCGCGGTATCTTTGGCAGAAATCCTGTTTGTCGCCGATGCCATGACCGGTCAGGATGCGGTCACCGTGGCTGAGCGGTTTAATGCCGAGCTTGAGATAACCGGGGTCATCCTGACCAAGATGGAGGGGGATGCCCGTGGGGGTGCCGCCCTGTCCGTGAAAAAAGTGACGGGAAAACCGATCAAGTTTGTCGGAGTCGGTGAATCCGTTGATGCGTTGGAAGTATTCCATCCGGATCGGACTGCCTCGCGGATCCTTGGCATGGGGGATGTACTTTCTCTTATCGAAAAAGCGGAAGCGGTTGTAGATCAGAAAAATGCAGCTCAGCTGGCGCAAAAAATACAAAAAAACGCTTTTACTCTTGAAGATTTTCTCGATCAGATCCAACAGATCAAGAAAATGGGCAGCTTGGAACAGATTATGGGGATGATCCCGGGCGTCAACAAGCTTAAGCAATTGAAAGATGGGCCAAAGCCCGATACAAAAGAACTGGGCAAAACAGAGGCGATCATTCGTTCCATGACTCTCACGGAACGGCGGAATTACAAGATAATTGACGGCAGTCGTCGGCTCCGTATCGCCCATGGATCAGGAACCACTGTTGCTGATGTGAACCGCGTGCTCAAGAGCTACACCATGATGCTGAAAATGATGAAAAAAATGAAAGGTAAAAGCGTCATGACCGGCGGAAAGCGTCGTAAAATACCCAAGGGAATGGTCAGGTAAAACAGGCTCGATACTCTTGCTGCTGACCTGTTGACAAGAGCCACTAATCAGAAAAATCATACCCAACATAGAATCAACGTCCCGCGCAGAATCGCTCTGTCGAGGCGAAAATGTCCACCGGAGGATAGTAGACAATGGCAGTTCGTATTCGTTTGACCAGAATGGGCAGGAAAAAGCAGCCGTTTTATCGAATAGTCGTCGCTGACAGCCAAGCGTCCCGCGACGGCAAATTTCTTGATATAGTCGGCACCTATGATCCCATGCAAGATCCGGCAGCGGTCCGTTTCGATAGTGATAAGCTTGACGCCTGGATACAAAAAGGTGCCACACCGACAGAAACGGTTCAGAGCCTGATGAAAAAATATGTACCGGGAGTGGTCACCCCCGTTTAAATGAAAGAGCTGATAGAATTTATCGCTTCAAGATTGGTAGATCATCCGGAACAAATAGCTGTGACCCTGCAGAATGACGAGGACTGTGTCATTATTGAATTGCGAGTGGCCCAGGAAGATTTGGGCAAGGTGATCGGCAAACAGGGCAGAACCGCGAGGGCTATGCGGGCGGTCTTGGCTGCTTCCCGCACCGACGAGACAAAACGCACCCGGTTGGAAATCGTAGAATAGTGACCTATGAGACCATCCAGGAATCGGAGCGATTTGTGTTGCTGGGCATTGTTACCAAACCTCATGGTATTAAAGGGGAACTGAAGGTCCGACCCTTTACGGAACACCCGGAGAACTTTACCAGATACAGCCGTATGTACCTTGCCGGCAACGGTGAAAGCAAGAAGACCCTTTATACCAATGTCCGGGCCAGAGTGAACGGCCGCACGGTAATTCTCAGGCTTGAAGATTGCTCAACCCGTGAAAGAGCCGAACAACTGGTGGGCATGCGCATATGGGTCACCAGTAGTGATCTGCCACCTATCGACGATGATCATTTTTACCTTCATACCCTGCAAGGCAAACATGGTTGGGCCGTGGACGGGAGGTACCTTGGAACCGTTCGGGCTCTTTTGAGGGCTGGCGGCCAGGATATTCTGGTGATAGGAGAGGGGGATACGGAGTATCTTATTCCAGCAGTGGGGAAATTTATTCTTACCATTGAAGAGGATCGGGTCGTATTCGACCTGCCTCCGGGGTTACTCGAAATAAACAGCTAGGATTGGGGTGCCCCCCGATGATATTTGACATCCTTACTATTTTTCCTGACTTTTTTGATTCACCTCTTCGTGAGGGTATCGTGCGCAGGGCACTAATTGCGGGAAAAATAAGCGTGGATGTTCATGATATTCGAGACTATGCGCTGGACCGTCACCGTATGACTGATGATCGGCCTTTTGGTGGCGGTGAGGGAATGGTGATGAAACCGGAACCTCTTGTCCGTTGCCTGCAGGCAATAGATGGCGACCAAGACCAGTCGTTAATCATTCTACTGTCACCCAGAGGACGGCGACTGAACCAGGAAACAGTCCACCGCCTGAGCGAATCCTCCAGGTTAATTCTGGTTTGTGGTCGCTATGAAGGGGTGGACGAGCGTTTTCGAGACCGATATGTGGACGAAGAACTCTCTATCGGCGATTATGTCCTGACCGGTGGGGAATTGGCGGCCCTGGTTGTTATCGACGCTGTGACCAGGTTACTTCCCGGGGTCCTTGGTTGTCCTGGATCGGCCACCAATGATTCGTTCAGCCGCGGGCTGTTGAAATATGGGCAGTTTACCAGACCGCGCATTTTTGAGAACATGCCGGTGCCGGACGTTCTCCTTTCCGGTGATCATCAGGCGATAGTCAGGTATCGGCTGATTGAGTCGGTGCGGATCACGATGGATCGGAGACCGGACCTGCTGGCAACCGTCAGGTTTTCGTCCGAGGAGCGGCGTATACTGAAAAAAGAGGGACTGCTTGAACGGGTTGAAGCCATTGTGCAGCAAAGCAGATGCGAAGCGGAGCATTCGGGTTGATATTGCTCTGGTGCATTATCCGGTAATCAATCGGAATGGGGAAACCATAGGATCGGCGGTCACCAATCTCGACCTGCATGACATTGCCCGCGCAGGAAAGACCTATGGAGTGAGTACGTATTGGGTGGTGACCCCCTTTACAGAACAGCAGCAACTGGCGCGCCAGATCGTCGATCACTGGATTAACGGTCATGGTGGCAGGGTCAATTCGGACCGTGGGACAGCTTTGTCATTGGTTTCCGTTTGCAGCGATCTGACCGAGGCTGTAGCCGGCAGTACAGAACGTTTCGGAGAGGAACCTCTTGTTCTTGCCACCTGCGCCAGGGTGCAAGACAAAACCATCACCTACGAAACGATTCGGAAAGAGGTATGGCGGGGACGTCCCATATTGCTTGTTTTTGGGACGGCCTGGGGGCTTGATTCCGCTATATTGGCTCGCGCGGATGGTGTCTTGCCACCCTTGTACGGCAGGGCCGGTTTCAATCACCTCTCTGTCCGGTCAGCGGCCTCGATCATCCTGGACAGGCTGCTTGGGGAGATGACGTGCTGATAACTGGTTGCAGGCAGTCAGTATGACTTTCGTTTATTTATCCCCGATGAACGGTGACAAGAGGTAGAGGATTTTTTTCCAGGATGATCTGGAGGCATCCTTCGGGGCGATGCATTGAAGGTGAGCAGCTTCGCCCCCATAAACTAAACAGGTGTGACTATGCATATATTAGACAAGATTGATCGAGAGCAGATGCGTTTTGATATTCCGGCATTCCGGGCCGGTGATACCGTCAAGGTTCATATCAGAATCATCGAAGGGAACAAAGAACGTGTGCAGGTGTTTCAAGGGGTTGTGCTGAAGCGCAAGCGCGGCAATATGAATGCCACGTTCACCGTCCGTAAGATCTCCCACGGTGTCGGGGTCGAAAAAACATTTGCTCTGCATTCGCCGCGTATCGAAAAGATAGAAGTCGTCACGCTGGGTCGTGTCCGTCGATCCCGACTGTTTTATCTGCGTGAACGCCGCGGCAAAGCTGCTCGTATCCGGGAGCGCGGCATCATTTGAAACGGTTTTTCTGGCCCTTCCCTCCATCAGGGAAGGGCTAGAAAGTATGGCAGGATCCAGTTTTCGGCAGGTATTACAGCTGCCGCAAGATCACTGTCCCAACGTAAGCACCTGGGTTCTCCTTTCCCGTTGCCGCTGGGATAGAGCGGGGACCTGCAATGAAGACAGTCCTCATGTTTCGATCCTATCCGGCTTGTCATCCAGGTGATACTTTTTTTTTCGAGCGTCAGCTCCATGATCAAGGGTATTCGGTCGTTGCTGGTCTCGATGAGGTCGGCCGCGGTCCACTTGCCGGTCCCGTTGTTGCAGCGTGTGTTATCCTGCCGCTGGACGGTATCTGTTCCATTTTCAAAGACTCCAAGTCCATCAACTCCAGCCGTCGTGAGCAACTTTCTGCCACTCTGACCGCAATCGGTGCCATCGTCGGGATCGGCAGTGCCTGTCCCCGGGAGATTGAACAAATCAATATTCTCCAGGCCGCTTTGCTGGCCATGCAACGGGCTCTTGAGGATTGCGCTCGCAAAAACGACGGGCGTCTACCGGATTACTTGCTTGTTGACGGTACATACCAAGTACCGTCGATGCTTCCCCAGCGCACTCTGGTCAAGGGAGAATCAAAAAGCGCATCCATCGCTGCTGCTTCCATTGCCGCCAAAGTTGTTCGTGACCGGCTTATGGCTGATGCGCACAGGCTCTACCCCCACTACGGTTTTCATCGTCATCAAGGGTATCCCACCCAGGCACATCGGCAGGCCATCAATCGGTATGGACCGTGCCCATTCCATCGGCGGACTTTCCGCGGTGTACGCGAACATCTCATCGGAAATGAACCGGTTCGCCCGGTGAGACAGAAAAGGCTATGGGAAGGGGGGTGATCTGGTGTTAAGAAAAAAAAACAACGTGGTCACCGGTCAGTTGGGTGAGCGTATCGCTGCGGAGTATCTTGCCGGTCAGCGATATGAAATACTGGAGAAAAATTACCGAAAATCGTTTGGTGAAGTGGATATTATCGCCAAGGATCAGGAGGTAATGGTTTTTGTCGAGGTGAAAACCAGACAGGCTTCAGCGTTTTGTTCGGCTGCTTTGGAATCGGTAGACGTCAGAAAGCAGCGACGTTTGTCGCGCATTGCCCGCGCGTACCTCCTCAGCCGGCGCCTGGATGATGTTCCGGCCCGTTTTGACGTTATTGCTATTGTCCTGAATAAAAAGAACCAAGCTGACACCATAGAACATATACGAGATGCCTTTGATTGTTGTGGATAGAAACTGGATCAACGAGCGTCCATGCGTGCGTCAGCTTTGCTCTATTTGTCCAAAAAGGTCTGCCCGCGATAGTCCCTCCACACGCATAACCACGACCACGCACAATTGGGGGAAGGCTGCGATCATGTACGGCGAAAGGTTTTGAGGGATATTATGAAAGAGAAAAATAAGTCGCCAATTGCCGTGACCATGGGCTGCCCAGCTGGCATTGGTCCGGAAATACTCTGCAAACTTTTCAGTCGGGAGCACATGCCTGCCGCTGGGCATGCTGTTGTTATCGGTGATCGTGCTGTTCTCAAACAGGCAGCTGAATTCATAGACCAATCTCCGGAGATCGTATCCTGGCAACCGGGAGACCCCATCGACAAAGGTACTCTGCCGGTATTGCAAGTAGGACAGGTCGGTGATCTGGCTGTCCACTGGGGGCATCCCGACCGGAGCACCGGTAAAGCCATGGGGCGCTATATCGAGGAAGCTGTCCGACATATCGGCCAAGGCCACTGCAGTGCCCTGGTCACCTGTCCCATTGGCAAGAAAAGTTTACGTGAAGCGGGATATTTGTATCCAGGGCATACGGAAATGCTTGCTGCGCTCACTGGAACCACCAAGGTCCGGATGATGATGGCGGGACCACGGCTTAAAGTTGTTCTGGTTACCATCCATGAACCACTGCATCGGGTCAGTCAACTTCTTTGCCGTGAGGAGATTGTGGACTGTATTGCAACGACTCGGTACGCCCTGCAACGCGATTTTGCTGTCCGTCATCCACGTATCGCCGTTGCCGGATTGAATCCCCATGCCGGTGAGGCCTCTCTGTTTGGAGACGAAGAGCAGAACATCATTGCCCCGGCAGTGGTCCGCAGTGCCGCCAACGGAGAAGTCAGCGGCCCCTGGCCGCCTGATACAGTCTTTTACCAGGCAGTGTCCGGCCGATTTGACGCTGTAATAGCAATGTATCATGATCAAGGGCTTATACCTTTTAAACTCCTTCACTTCCATGACGGTGTTAATGTCACCCTCGGACTTCCTCTGGTCCGCACCTCGGTGGATCATGGTACCGCGTACGACATAGCTGGAAAAAACTGCGCTGACCCATCGAGTCTGGCCGCCGCCTTGGCCTTGGCGGAGAGTATTGTGCATAACCGAAGACGAATAGAGCAGGAATTGGTATGAGCAGGGGGCTGCTGATCGCCTTTGAAGGAATAGACGGAACCGGCAAGTCAACTCAGTTGCCGCTTCTGGCTCATTATCTGCAAGAGCAGGGCTATACGGTCGTTGCGACCAGAGAACCAACCGACGGGCCCTATGGTCGTCAGATACGAGCGCTGTACTACGATCGACATCAGGTGTCACCGGAGCGGGAACTGGAGCTGTTTCTCCTTGATCGTCGCCAGCATGTGGACCTGTGCATTCAACCGGCCCTGACCCGCGGAGACATAATTCTCACCGACCGGTATTTTTTTTCAACCGCTGCGTATCAGGGTGCTGCTGGTTGTGACCCGGAAGACATTTTCAAGCGCCATGATTTTGCACCGCAACCGGATATGGTTTTGCTGTTAACCCTGTCTGCAGCTGAGAGCGTCGCCAGGATCCGCGAACTGCGCAAGGAAAGTGTCAACGATTTTGAACAGCAGGAACAGTTGGAAAAGGTTGCAGCCCTGTTTGCATCTTTTGCCCATGAATGTATAGTGCGAATCAATGCAGATCAACCCGTGGATGCAGTGCAGGATTCAATCAGGAGAGTTGTACGGCAACTGATCACAGCAAAGAGGATGGGATGCACTGGCTAGCAGTCTGTTATGGTCATAGCAGGGTCGCCTTTTTTGGTTTCCTGGTTTTTT
>SKJK01000360.1 GCA_007121995.1 Desulfobulbaceae bacterium | reverse complement strand
GATCAGATCCAGCAACAGTTTGCGTTCAAACCGGCTTTCGCTGTTCATCAAGTGCTGCAGTTGAAATTTGGCAGATTCTGTCCCCAATTCGGTGAGGATCTGCCCTGCTGCTTCCCGAGAAGGTTCCGAGTGAAGATATTGCTCCAGCAAGTCCTTGAGAACCGGTTTGGTGGCCACATTGCTCAGGGCGGTAAGGGCTTGTTTTCTGACTGCAGGGGTCGTGGCTTCCGGTTGCTTTTCCTCAACAAGCTTGCGGATAAAATGGATGGTTGCACCAGCACGGTCTAGCTGTTTCTGGTTAAGATAGTGGTTGACAAGACGACGGACAGCATCAAAACATGTGCCAATTTCTTCCTCCCCCATGCCCTGGGTCAGGATGGCCTGTTCAAGGGCTGGTAACAGTTTCTCCAGACGTTCCCATTGACCGGTTTCGGCAAGTTTCTCAGCAACGCCGGCCAATGTCAGCGCCGCATGGGAACGAGCCGGAGCTGCCAGGTTCTGAACTCCTACAGCCAACTGCATAAGCAGGGTGTCAACAGCCTCTTTCCGACCTTCAGCGAAAAGGGTGCTAATGGTATCGGGCAGGGCCCGGCGTATTTCCTTTTGCGCCAGAGACTCGAGTTCACCGTGGAGAAGCTGGTCTAACCGGTTGCGGATCAAGACTTGTTGTTTTTCTTGCTGCTTTTCCTGCTGATCCCGGTGCGTGGCCAGAATGGCCCGCATTTTCTCACCGCGCACGGTTTGCAATAATCGATTGTAGGCTTCTTCAATCTCCTGGTCATTGAGATCCAAAGGTAACCCTTCGCGGTCCTGGCTGAGTGTTTTCAGTTGGTTGGCAAGATACTCGAATTTTTCATCGGAGAGTTGGTTAATGACCTGTCGGTACAGCTGTTCTCCGAAAAGCCCTTTGAATCTGCGGGTTATGAAGCTGCCCAAGGCCAATCCATCCATGCTTGCCAGCTGTTCGCCGGCCTGTTGAGCCACCTGAGTCAGTTCTTCCTGGTCAAGCAGCTGTTCATACTGGTTGAGAAGATGGTCAAAAGTTGTGAAATCGATGGCAACGTTGGTTTTTCCTTCGGATTTGGTCACTTGCTCAACCGCGGAAGCAAGGACCGGAACAGACCATTGTGGTTTTTTAAGCCGTTGCCGGAGATGGTCAGGCAATTCGGCCAGGTTGGTGACGGTATCGAGGAGTTGACGGGCATCAAGGTTCTGGGCAATAATCTGCTGCAGCGAGCCGTTTTGCGCCTGCAGGCCGGACAGGCGCTCCAGCACATCGATACCGGCCTGTCGCTGTTTTTCCCTGGTTCCGGCGGTTGATTCTGCCGGTAAGCGAGCAACAAGATTGGCGATCAGGGTATTGCGTTGTGCCGGGGACAGCCGGTCAAGTGTTGAATCGAGCACTTCATCGGCAACAGCTGTAACCGGCATTTCTGCCACCAGGCCGGCCAGCAGGGCGGGGTCCATGTGGGTCAGGGCGGTGGCGGACTGATTGATACCCTCGGTCCGTCTGCCAAGGTCGATTTCCCGGCTCAGCTTTTCCAGCAAGTCAAGAATCGTCTCACTGAGACCTGCCGACTGCCCCTGGTCTCCGGTGCTTTTGGGCAGACGGCTGATAAGTTCTTCGATGAGTTCTGGGGCAATGGTTCGGGCCTGTCCATTTGGGCCTGATTTGCCGAGGACGAAATTGGCCAGTTCCTCATCGCTGATATTGAGGCCGGCCCCGATCATATCCTCACGGACAACCTGTTCACCTTTATGCACAGCAACATAGCGTTTGGCATCGACAGACACCGCATGGAGGCCCGCTCGGGTGAACATGTCAGCCAGAGGTTCATTGAGTTCTTTCTTGCTAAGCAGACTGGCCAGTGATTGGATAAAAAGAGCGCATTGGTCCAGATCAAAACCGGCGTGGAAGGTAAAGGAATGAATTTTTAAACGGTTCAATAAGGTGATCAGGCCCTGGATCTGCGGGCGTTCCTGGTCTTTGTCCGCCAGATGCTCGCCGCAGACAAGAATTGTCTGGTGTGAAAGCGGATGGTTGACCGAGTCCTCGACACTGTCGGCCATCAGCGCCTTAAAGGCTCTGAGGACAAAATCGTTGCTGCGCAGCACCTGAGGGTTGGCGGCGGGATAGAGCCGCATGGTGCGCAGCGCCGTGTATATTCGCATGGGAAAATCAAGCAACAGGGTACTTCTGTCCGGTGACGCGGCTGGAGGCGAAGTGCTCATGGATGTCCTGTTGGTTGTTGTGAGTCTTTCTGGAACAGTATGATCGTGACCGTACGGAAATGATCAGCAGGTCGATGAAAATCCATGGGATTTCAAATAACTGAGAAGTATACCTCAGTTTATATGATTTAATAAACGTCTTTTATGAAACATCGTAAGGCTTTTGATCTGGATTCAATCGTTGCAAGAGGGACGTACCAAGTAGCAGAAGCTGAAAAAGAGTCCTCACAATTACATGAACTACCAGGGTATTGTCATCATTGAACACCTTGATACATAGATTTCGGTCTTTTTTTTGTGAGCTTTGCTCTTCGGTTGAGCGTATCAAACGATTGTCTGGATCCGTGAGCGTTGCGACAGGATCACTTTTTTTGTGTGAAACTTTAATTAGTTATTTGCAGCAGATCCAGGCGCAGCAGGGTGCGGACCAGCGTGTTGACCGGCAGGCCGACGACGTTGCTCCAGGAACCGGTAATGGAACGGACCAGGAACGCGCCTTGCACCTGGATGCCGTAAGCGCCCGCCTTGTCAGTGG
>SKJK01000034.1 GCA_007121995.1 Desulfobulbaceae bacterium | reverse complement strand
TTTAAATCTGTATAAAAATAAAACAAAAAGGAAAGACCGACATAAATAATCATTGTAATAACCGCGTTGTAAAGAGGTGTTTTCGTATCTTTCAGCGCAAAAAAAACACGCTTGTACACCTGCTTTAACCCTAACGGGAGCATACCGAAGGAGAAAAAAAACAGTGCCTGACCGCACACCGGATTGCCAAAAGTAAAGGATCATCAGCGCAAGCTTTTATCTTAGCACACCATATGACCAACGCAATGGATACATTATCCCCCCCCCACACGCTCTATCGAGGTTTTCCATTCGTCCATGCCGGTTTATGAATTCACTGCTTTGAACAAGGCAGGAAAAAAACTCAAAGGTATCATCGACGCCGATTCCCTGACTGTAGCACGGCAAAAAATCCGTAGTCAGGGCAACTATCCTGTGACGATCAGCGAAACCTCGGCCAAAGCAGCCCGCGCCGCCCAGACTCCCTTTTTTTCGATGCAACTGGGCAAGCGGGTCAAGCCACAGGATATCCATATAGCCACCCGACAACTGGCAACCCTGCTCGGAGCCGGGATTCCACTGGTGCCGGCACTCAACGGCCTGATCGAACAGACCACCAACCGCTCTTTCAAAACCATCCTTGCCCAGATCAAGGATACCGTCAATGAGGGTAATTCTCTCACCGTGGCCCTGTCGGAGCATCCCGACCTCTTTTCCAGAATTTATGTCAACATGGTCAGGGCCGGTGAGGCCTCCGGTTCCCTGGACGTGGTCCTCGAGCGCCTGGCCGAGTTCGGTGAAAATGAGCACGCTCTCCACTCCCGGGTCAGGGCTGCCATGCTCTACCCGCTGTTCATGGCTTTGATCTCGATTGCTGTCCTCTTCCTGCTCATCACCTTCATCGTCCCCAGCATCACCTCGGTCTTTGCCGACAGCCAGCATATTTTGCCGCTGCCCACACGCATGTTGATCGCGGCCAGTTCTTTTTTCAAGCAGTTCTGGTGGTTACTGCTGCTGATCCTTGCCGCCACGGCAATAACGATCCGCTGGCATATCGGCACTGCCACCGGTAAACGGCGCTGGGATCTGATCAAATTGGTATTTCCCGGCCTCAGGGATCTCACCATCAAAACAGCCTCCGCCCGTTTCGGTCGTACCCTGGCCAGTCTGCTCCAGTCCGGTGTTCCCTTGATCACCTCTCTGCAAATAG
Organism: Desulfobulbaceae bacterium; assembly: GCA_007121995.1. Taxonomy (GTDB): domain Bacteria; phylum Desulfobacterota; class Desulfobulbia; order Desulfobulbales; family Desulfobulbaceae; genus Desulfobulbus. The sequence goes on along the minus strand of SKJK01000034.1, from coordinate 1,586 downwards.
TCAAGAATATCGTCGACAATGTTTTGCTGGCCGAACTCATTGAAGAAGCGTGCGAGGAGTTGGAAAAGGGCAAGAGTCTGTCCCATTTTCTTCAAGGGAACAGATGGTTCCCCCCCATGCTGGTGCAAATGATAGCTGTGGGAGAACAGAGCGGTTCCCTGGACAAAATGCTGGCCAAGGCTGCCGACAGCTATGAAAAGGAAGTGGAGTCGAAAATTCTGGCCCTGACGTCCATGATCGAGCCGGTTATGATCCTCTCCATGGGCCTGGTGGTCAGCTTTATCGTCATCTCCATCCTCCTGCCCATTTTCGAGATGAACCAGCTGATCAGGTAGTAAACGGTCACAGGCACCCCATCTTTGCACAGACGTGGCTGCCCGCATAGAAGGGCTATAGCGGACAACCGCCTCTGCACAAACCTGGGGCACCCGTGACCGTTTACAGCACAGGAGCGTGATCAACCAGACAGTTACAAACCCCATGATCGGTTACGATCAGGTAACCCGGAACACCTCTTCCAGAGTGGTCAGTCCAGCCAGCACTTTGCGTAATCCATCCTGACGCAGGGTTATCATACCGGTGGCCAAAGAGGAGAGCGCCTGCTTCTTGATCTGCCCGGCGTCGGAGGTGGTCAGGATAAGGCTTTTCATCGCCGGAGTGAGCGTCATCAGTTCAAAGATACCAATCCGACCCTTGTATCCGGTATGCAGACATTCAGGACAACCGACGCCGCGAAACAGCTTGCGGTCAGCAAATTTGACCGGAGAGATCCCGACCTGTTTAAGATACTGCATGGAAGGAACATAAGACTCTCGGCACAATGGACAGATCTTGCGTACCAGCCTTTGTGCCATGATGGCATTAACCGAAGACGATACCAGAAAGGGCTCGACCCCCATATCGATCAACCGGGTAATGGCACTGGCCGCATCGTTGGTGTGCAGCGTGGAAAACACCAGATGACCGGTCAGAGCTGATTGAATAGCTATTTCGGCGGTTTCCATATCGCGGATCTCACCGACCAGAATGACGTCCGGATCCTGACGGACAATAGTGCGCAAACCATTGGCAAAAGTCAGTCCAATCTTGGGATTGACCTGCATCTGACTGATACCATTCATCTGGTATTCGACCGGGTCCTCGATGGTGATAATATTGATATCAGGACTGTTGAGAATACCGAGGGCCGAGTAGAGCGTGGTCGTTTTCCCGCTTCCGGTCGGCCCGGTCACCAGAATAATCCCATGGGGCACCTTGATAATCCGCATGAAATGGTGCAGGTCCTCTTTGGATAGCCCCAGATCCTCGAGACGGACCAGGCTACTGGACTTATCCAGGAGCCGCATAACCACCCGCTCTCCAAAGGAGGTCGGCAGGGTTGACACTCGGATATCGATATTCCTGTCGGCAATACGGATCTCAATACGGCCATCCTGAGGAAGCCTTTTTTCAGCGATATCCATTTTGGCCATGATCTTGACCCTGGACACAAGTTTCCCCTGAACGTGCCGAGGAGGCGAATACATGTCGTAGAGAATACCGTCCACCCGTTTCCGGATCTTGACCCTATCCTTATAGGATTCGAT
>SKJK01000243.1 GCA_007121995.1 Desulfobulbaceae bacterium | reverse complement strand
ATTTCTTCATCGCTGAATTCGTATGTAGGCGTGAGCGTACCCTGGCCTTCAGTAAATGTACCGTTCCCCCATGTTTCCCAATGTATATTGAATACATTTTCTGCTGTGGCGCCCGATATTGTGAAAGAACCCGCAGTTTCACAAACATATTGATTTCCACCGGCGAAGATTTCAGGTTCGGGTGCAATAATATGAACACCCTGTTTGCAATAGGCTGTATTGCCAAACTGATCTTCAACAACCCACTCAATTTCGCTCCAGCCGGCCGGAAAAACATGCACAAGCTCTGAACTGGGGAATGGACCCATCTCGGGTATATCATCATGGCGAATATAAAAAGTTATTGTTGTTGTACCGCAATTATCTGTTACATCAGGTAAGGTCAACGTTATTGTTGCTGAGCATGTTCCCGCAGCAACCGGTTCTTCAATTTTGAATGGGCAGGTTACAATCGTTGGCGGCTGATCATCAAATACATGTACAGTGAAAGTACAACTCCAGACCTGAGATGGGTCTGCAATGTCTGTGATTGTATAAGTAACCTGGCTTTCACCAAGCTCGAATTCAACTCCGCCAACGTCGTCATTTCCACTTGCCGTTGTAGCGCCGGTAACAGTATAAGTGATTGTAGCCGGACAATTGCTGTTGGCCATTAATGGTGCCAGCATTCCGTGAGGTGCTTCCCAGGTGCACTTATTCCAATCGGTTGCAAAAGAAAAATAGTTCCCAGGACAAACGATCACCGGCCCCTCCGTATCAATCACATTGATGTAGAATGTGCATTCTGCCGAAAGTCCGGCCTGGTCGGTTGCCTGGTAAGTGATCGTGTAAAGACCCACTGTCATCGTAGCCGTGCCCGGTGCTGGCCCTGCTATCTGAGTTACAGTTACGGTTCCACAGTTGTCAACCGCTACCGGAATGCTCCAGATCGCGCCGCCTTCACAGACGCCCGGATAGAGGCTTACGGTGAAAGTTTCACCCGAAGGGCAGTTGACAAATGATGGAGGTTCATTGTCAATAACTGTAATTTCGATGGTGCAACTTACCACATTGCCGGACGCATCTATGGCTGTCCAGGTGATGGAAGTGGTGCCAACAGGTATGATATGCCCTTCAAGGGTTTCATGGCAACAGACGCTGAAATTGTGTTTCAGGCTCACCAGATCGCAGGTACTGGTTACTGTGCCGATGTCGAAACGGTTGTCGGGCACAAGGTATCCACACTCACCCGGTGTAACGAAATATTCAAATGGACCTACTGTCGGACATTGAATGGCCAAAACACAATCATCCAGATTCACCGGCGTCGGGTCATTATTATTCGTCGGATCGCCATCTCCATCCGGGTCGGGATCGCTGCCGTTTTGTGAGGTGTCGGTAACGGTGCCACCGATGCTTTCGCCAGATGCTAACACCGTATTGGTATATGTGCCTGCACTGAGTATCCTCAAATCCAAAACTATGTTGGTTGAAGCGCCAGGCTCAAGAACGTTAGAAGTTCCACTGTTATCCAATAAGTCAACCGCCGGTAGTGCACCTGTGAAAGACATGTTAACATCAAACGAGGTACTGTAAAGTTCAAGTATATTATAGTTTCCAGTTCCAAAAACTGCATCAAGATTTTCAGTTACCTGAATATCGAATAGCTGAACGTTTCCATAATTCTGCACCCTGATGTTAAATTTCACATCATAGGTTCCATCGCCGTTGTTGGTGGTGCTGACGAGTTGCTTGGCAACGCCGATGATGGCTTCGCAGTCTTCTACCGTAACAACAAAGCTGAAATCAGGTCCAGCACAATCTGATGGGTCAGGCCCTTCAGGCGATATGATATATGTTACCTGGCCGGTTGTTAAGCCTGTGTTGGTAAGGGTTTGGTTGATGGTGTTGCCTGTACCTGCTGATTGGCCGATTACAGTACCCTGGTTGTTTACAACAGTCCATGAGAAAGTAGTGCCATCAACATTTGACTCTATCGTATAATTAAAGGTATCGCCGCTGCAGATGGTGAGGGAAGACTCGCTAATGATGGTCGGTGTTGGGTCAACGGTATAAGTAAACGTTGTTGTTTCTCCAATGCAACCTTCAAAATAAGGCGTAACTGTAATTAATCCTACGATGGGAGCACTGGTGCTATTGGTTGCAGCAAATTGAGGAATCTGAGGTCCGCTGCCACTGCCGGCCAGACCTATGTCCGTATTGTTATTAGTCCATGTGTAAGTAGTTGTACCGCCCGAATTAAGTGTAGCGAAAGTTACGGTAGTTGTTCCAAATCCATTACATAACTGCTGGTCTGCAATGGCATTAACCTGTGCCGGAGGATTAACGGTTATGGTCATGGTTTCAGTTTCACCAACGCAGCTTACACCTTCATTGGTATAGGTTGGGGTTACTTCAATTATCCCGGTTATGGGTGCTGTACTTGTATTGGTTGAGTTAAATGAAATATGACCATCTCCACTTGCACCTAAGCCTATGTCCGTATTGTTATTTGTCCAGGCATAAGTGGTAGTTCCTCCTGTATTTTGAGTGCTAAAGTTTACTGTTGTTAATTCATCAGCACAAACCACCAAATCAGCCGGGTCATTTACCTGTCCCAAAGGATTTACCGTAATGGTAAAGGTCTCTGCCGGGCCATCGCAGTTAACTCCATTGTAAGTGAAAGTTGGGGTTACGGTTACTGTTGCCACTATCGGTGATGTCGTAGTATTATTAACCGTAAAGAATGGAATATGGCCATTGCCCGATGCGCCAAGACTCCATATAGCGTCATTGTTT
>SKJK01000097.1 GCA_007121995.1 Desulfobulbaceae bacterium | reverse complement strand
CTTCAACGACCAGTGCGCAGCTTTCATCGCCTCGGACATCAAAAACGCCATCCACGAAAGCGTGGCTCATGAAGACATTGTTGCCGGCTTGGTCTACTCAATCTGCATGAACTATTGCAACCGTGTCAAAGGAAACCGCCCGGTGGGAGAAAAGGTCTTCATGCAAGGCGGAGTCTGCTACAACCAGGCAGTTCCCCTGGCCATGGCCGCGCTGGTCGGCAAACCCATTATTGTCCCTCCGGAACCTGGGCTGATGGGTGCCTTCGGCGTCGCCCTCGAGGTTAAAAAACGTCTTGACAATGGTATTATGGCCGAGGATGCCTTTGATCTCGAAGCACTGGCCGGTCGCGAGGTTGGCTACGGCCGCAGCTTCACCTGTCGCGGCGGCAAAGGGCAGTGTGACCGACGCTGCCCCATTGCCATGATCGAAGTGGAAGGTCGTAAGCAACCCTTCGGCGGGGCCTGCAACCGGTATTACAATCTGCGTCACAACGTTCACGTCGACGCCGAAAAATTTGACTTGGTCAATCTACGCCAGAAGTTGATCTTCGAAACCTTTGGGCGCAAAGCCAATGAGCGTTCCTCCACCTCCCGGGGCCGTGTCGGCCTCAACCGCAGTTTTCTGGTCAACACTTATTATCCGCTCTATTCGCAATTTTTCAGTCAACTGGGATTTGATATCGTTCTGCCCGACCAGGTCGCACCGGAAGGCATCGACCAACGCGGCGCAGCATTTTGCTATCCCGTCGAACTGGCACACGGTTTTTTTCACTCTTTGCTCGAACAAGATGATCCGCCGGAATTCATTTTCCTGCCGCACTTCAAAGCGGTGCCCAATCTTGATTCCGTCAGTAACGTCCAATCCCAGGTCTGTCCGCTGGTACAGGGTGAAACCTATTATCTGCAAACCGCCTTTCGCCAGTCCCTCGACCGCCTCAACCAACGCGGTACCCGTCTGTTGACACCCCTGCTGGACCTGAATGCAGGCATTGCCTCCGCCCGGGACCCCATGGTGGAAACCGCCCGCACCATGGGCATTGATAAACGAACCGCCCGTAAGGCCTTTGAATTTGCCGCTCAGCAACAAGTTGCCTGTCTGGACGTGATGAAGACTGAAGGCCGACGTATTCTCGCCGAGATTGAAACAGACCCCGACAGAATCGCAGTGGTCCTGCTGTCGCGACCGTATAACGGCTGCGCTGAAGAAGCTCATATGGGGATCCCCAATAAGTTCGCCAGCCGTGGGGTAACAGTGATCCCGCTTGATTTTCTTGATCTCGACCAGGAACGATCCAAGCGGCACATGTATTGGGGTATGGGCAAACTGTTGCTCAAGGCTGCTCGCCGCATAGAACGGCACCCCCAGTTATTCGGCACCTTTATCACCAATTTCTCCTGTGGTCCTGATTCGTTTTTAATCGGTTACGTGCGGGAAATCATGGGCCGCAAACCGTCACTGACCCTGGAGTTGGACAGTCACACTGCCGATGCGGGTATCGAGACCCGGATTGAAGCGTTCCTGGACATCATCCAGGCCTACCGACGTCTGACCGCCAACCGGCGTGTCGGCACCGACACCGAGGGTTTCACCCCAGCGCGGCTGCAGCGCTCATCCGGCCGAACCGAAGTCCAGACCTCATCCGGAGCGGTGCTGCCCCTGAATGATCCCAGGGTCACGGTTCTGATCCCGTCCATGGGCCGGCTTGGCACCGAGGCATTCGCCGCTATCCTGCGCGGATACGGACTCAACGCTAAACCGCACCGGGAAAACGACGAGGATATCCTCAAAACCGGCCGCGCCAATACCTCCTGCAAGGAATGCCTGCCGCTGATCCTGACGACGGGAACCCTGCTCAGCTATATCCGTGACGACCAGACCCCCGGTGAGGTGCTGGTCTATTTCATGCCCACCGGTTCCGGTCCCTGCCGTTTCGGCCAATACTCGATCTTCATGGAGGACCTGGTCCGAAAAATGCAAATTCCGGATGTAGCCATACTGGCTCTTTCTTCGGACAATTCATACATCGGGATGGGAAATAATTTCGAACGTCATGCCTGGTGGGCGGTCATTATTTCCGACATCATGGAAGATATTCGATCCATGCTGCTTGCCGCCGCGAAGGACCAGGAGATGGCCATGGTTGTTTTCGAAGAACAGTGGCAGCTCATTCTTACTGCCTTGGCAAGTGCGAATTTCAAGATACTGACCACCCAACTGGCCCGCACCGCCGAGCGCCTGCAAACCATTGTCCTCAGACAAGCGCCTCATACCGTTCCCACCATCACCCTCTCCGGAGAGATTTTTGTTCGTCGGGACAACCTCTCGAGGCAATATCTGACCGAACGATTGGCGCAAAACGGCTTTGCGGTAGCTTGCGCGCCTGTGTCCGAATGGATTCATTACTGCAATTATTTAGTGGAGCATAGGCTCAACCAGGATCCCATCTCCATCCTGGAAAAGTTCAAAATCAAGGTCCGTAACTTCTATCAAGGATATTACGAAAAAACCATTCGCTCCATTCTTGCCCGCACAGGCCTGGTACAGACCGAGGGGGTGGATGTGGAATTATTACTGGCTAACGCAGACCCATACATCTCCGCCAATCTTCCTGGGGAGGCGGTGTTGACGATAGGAGGTGCTTTGACCGATATCGTACACCATTCCTGTGGTGTCATCGCCATCGGCCCATTCGGATGCATGCCCAACCGGATTTCAGAGGCTATTCTCAGCGAAACCATGACCGCCAGGAACAAAATGGCTACCAATGGAGCCGAGTCTAATTTACCG
>SKJK01000152.1 GCA_007121995.1 Desulfobulbaceae bacterium | reverse complement strand
GTATTCTGGCTATTAACGATCCGGCCATGGAGAAGAAACTGGAGCAATATGTTCAGGAAATGGCCGAGCAGGTGGATGCAAAAAATAAAGCTCTGGTGCAGTGAGTCGGATCGTTGCGGTCAACCAAACATCGCTTGACCAGGCCGCGGATATTTTGCGGAATGGTGGATTGGTGGCATTTCCCACTGAAACCTATTATGGCTTGGCGGTTGATCCCCGTCAGAGCCGGGCTCTTGAGAGATTGTTTCAGGTCAAGCGACGGAGAAAGCAGTTGCCGATTCTGGTTCTTGTCAGCGAAACCAACCAGATCCCCCTGTTGGTTCGAGATGTCCCGCTGATCTTTCAGCGATTGATAAAGCGGTTCTGGCCCGGGCCCCTGACTCTGGTCTGCCCTGCCCGATCCGCTTTGTCACCGTTACTCACCGGAAATACTGGAACTGTGGGGCTTCGTCAATCCCCCAATGAAACAGCTAATCAGCTCATCAGGACTTTTGGCAATCCAATAACAGCAACCAGCGCCAATATATCAGGTTTTGCCGCTGCGGTGACCGCAGACGGGGTTGCTCGAATTTTTTTTGATGCAATCGATCTCATTCTGGATGGAGGAACCACTCCTGGTGGAAGGGCCTCGACACTAGTCGGTATCCAAGGCTCATCTCTGCATTGTCTGCGCGAGGGTACAATACCCTTTGCAGAGGTGCAGGCCTGCCTTGCCAACATTGATCCGGTTGAAGAGTAACTGTTTTACGGAGAGAAGATATGGTGGATTTACAATGGAACCGGGATTTTGCCTTGGAGCAGGTGGCTGATGATGAAGAACTTCTTGATGAACTGCTCACTCTTTTCAAGGAATCCTCGGCTTCGGATCTCAAGCTATTGCGGCAGGCCGTGGCTGCTGAGGATCCCGCCGGTGTTTTAAGAGCAGCCCATAGCCTCAAAGGCGCTTCCGCCAGTCTTGGTCTTGAGGGAATCCGGCAATTGGCGTTGGCTATGGAAAACGACGGTCGTAACGGGTCGGTCACTGTTGCCGCGGCCAAGCTGTCTGATCTCGCTTTGTTGCTGACCCAACTCGATACCCTGTAGTGCTCCGACGTGCTCTGGCCAGGGAGTGAGCGCTGCCTGGCGCTGCTCTGTCAAGGTCTCTCTTGGTAATGCCAGCATCCGTGACGGCTGTGCTCTTGTTTTGGATCTATTTAGCTGTAACCTGATTACACGTGCGGCAGCATTTTTGACAATGTGCCTTCAACCTGTTGCCCTTTAGAGACTCCGCACGCCCTCTTTGTTGCTCGTAACCGTCCGATAAAGTTAACTTTAATCGAACGGCTACGGGCAACGAAGCTGGCAGGCGCAGGCTCACGACTCCAGGTGATAAAAAAGGTCGTCCGCACAGTGGACGGCCTTTGATTTTCTGAGCGAGCCGTTTTAGATTGCCGCCTCTTCAGGTCGGATAATTTCACAGTCACACTCAGCATCCTGAATGTCCAGGAGCAGGAACTTGACATCAAATCCTTCGTTGACCAACTCGTTGTAGGCCATGTCAGCGCGAGCTCCGGTGGCGCAGTGGACATAGATTTTTTTATCTCTGGGCAGTTCATCCATTCGTGCCGGGATTTCATCAAGAGAAATATTTATCGTGTGCCTGAATGTGCCCAGTTCGGCCACTTCCTCCTTGGTGCGGGCATCAACAATAACGGCATCCGGGTCCTCACCGGACGCTGCCCGACGAAAATCAGCCACCGAGACTTCGCCTCTACCTAATTGACGGACCCAAGTGATTTCCGTGTCGAAAATCGGACCAGACTCAATGGGGCCACCACCGTCGATCCATCCTTGATAACCGCCCTTGACCAGGGAAACATTTCTGAAACCCTCAAATCGGATAATGGCAACAGCTTCCTCTTCAAGGTACTCATCCTCTCCGTAGACCACGATGGGAGCGTTCCTGGCCAGATCGCCAAGGGTCTGCTCGATATCAGCAAAGGGAACACTATATGCTCCCTTGATTCTTCCCTCAATGGCCTGAGGTCTTGGCCTGGTATCCAAGAGGACTACATTGCCGCGCAGAATGAATTGTTCAGTTGAATAGGTGGGCAGGTAGGCCTCTATCCAGGCAGGCTCACCTTCCAGATAAACGCGTACATCGGTATATCCCAGTTTCTTCGCCAGACCGGCGGAGGCAGGTGACATACCTCATGTGGGGCCCCCACAATAGAAGACAAGGGGCATGTCTTTGTCGTCCGGGAGAACTTCAGCCTGCTTTTCGTTCAACAGAGGAACCGGCAGGGAGTGCGCACCGGGCAGATGCGACTGCACATAGCGGATAGGGGGTCTGGAGTCCGCCAGAAAAAGTGGCTCCCCACTGTAGATCAATGCTTCAAGTTCAGCTGTTTTGATTTCGGAGACCCCTTCAGGTAATCTGGCCAGTTTCGGGCTGACCTCGGTAGCATAGGTATCATTGCCCCGTACTTCGTAAGTAATAATAGCGGCATACCCCGGAGCCACGCTGTTAATGCCTTGCGTCTCGGCATCAAATCTGACCATCACTGTTCTGGCCTGTTCCTCTTTACCAACCTTGATGGAAATGGTTCGTGCCCGATCCGATATGCCGACAATTTCTCCTTCATACGTGCCTTGCCCGACCGCTTCAACCGCTTCCGGCGGGCCGGCGAGTCCCGGGTCGAAGCCGCCCTGCGGGCTGCACGGGCCCGGTTCCGCCCCATTGTGCTGACTTCGGCAACTACTTTTCTGGGCCTGGCCCCGATCATCTTTTTCGAAAAGAGCGTTCAGG
>SKJK01000107.1 GCA_007121995.1 Desulfobulbaceae bacterium | reverse complement strand
ATCAGTCTCCCGGTTTCCCCTGATTCCCTGCCGCCAGCGGAGATGATGATCACCCCCCGGGTTCCTGAACGAACACACTGGCGAACAATTGCCGGGGCTGTGGCAATGGGGGTGGCAATGATGGCCAGATCCGGAGGCGGATCGATCTCGGCGATGGAACTGTAGGTTTTCAGGCCGTGGATCCGTTCATGGTTGGGGTTTACCGGGTGAATCTTTCCGGAAAAACCGCCCTGGACAAGGTTATTGACCAGAGCCGAGCCGATGGCTCCCGGCTTGTCGTTGGCGCCGATCACCGCAATGCTGTCAGGGTTGAAAAATTGATCCATGGCAAATCTCATCCGTATCTGGTGGTGGCACTGACCCTCTTTTTGTTGACATAACCGTTCATCAGGGGCGGGTGAATTGGTACCTTGTGGGGGTAGGCAGCGGGTACCTGTGCAGGTCCATGCAAGCACATTTCACCTACCCTTTCTTTTTCTGATTTACAAGCATTTTACGGGTTTTTTTGCTGTCGTGAAGAAAAGGACTTCGTTATGCACTTGCTTGAATTCCGGGATATTATTCCATCATTATTATTAATCAAGCCAATGCTTTCACCCTGATATAAAGAAATTGCAATGCGATTGGCCTCTGATTGTATGCTCTTCAGGTGACAAAATGCGGGCAGGGTGCTAGACTTTTACGTTGTATCCTGTTCACGGCGGCAGCCCCGATACATAAAGGCATGCAGGTGAGGCGCGATCGCCTGTGACCGCTAACATTACAGAGCGTGGTCAACCGCACATTTGCAACCACAGTGCCTTGTTACACTTTTTCAGGAGTTTTTTCCAGGTCCGCAAGGTTCCCGCACCTGTTTTTCAGCACCGGCAGAGCCTTCGGATGCCGATATCCAGTGAACAGGCAGATCAATGCAAACAAGGAGCAAACAACACCATGAGTGCAAGAATTCGAATAATGCCCTGTCTGGACATGCAGAACGGGCGTGTGGTCAAAGGCATCCATTTTGTCGACATCAGAGATGCGGGAGATCCGGTGGAATGCGCCCGGGCATATTGTAACAGCGGCGCCGATGAACTGGCGCTTCTCGATATAACCGCCACGGTGGAGAACCGGGCAACCATGCTCGACGTGGTCAGACGCGTTGCCGAGGTGACGAACACTGTTCCCTTTACCGTGGGCGGCGGTATCGCCGATGTTGCCTCTGCGGAAGCCGTACTCAAGGCCGGAGCGGACAAAGTCTCCATCAGCAGTGCCGCTTTCCGTAAACCGGATCTGATACCGGAACTCATCAAGGCCATCGGTCCGGAAAGAGTGACGGTGGCCATCGATGTTGATCAGAATCCGACCATGCCATCGGGGTACGAAGTGTATATCGATGGCGGCAGGACCGCGACCGGGATGGATGCTGTTGAGTGGGCGCAAAAAATTGACGGGTATGGCGTTCCGGTCATTCTGCCCACCAGTAAGGCCGGCGACGGTGCCCGGACCGGATATGATCTGCCGGTGATCCGGGCCATCAAAGGTGCCGTGTCCGCAGAGATCGTCGCTTCCGGAGGGGCCGGGGAACTGGAACATTTTTACGACGCAGTGCAGGCGGGTGCGACTATCCTGCTGGCTGCTTCCATGTTTCATTTCGGCATCATTCGCATCGATGAATTGAAACAATATCTTCGGGACCGAGGGGTCGCAGTCGTTTAGCTCAATTGAGCTTCTTGTCTATTCCTCTCACTTCGTGAGTTCTGTGAAAAAAGCCTATTTAGCCGTTGTGGTGGTCGTTGCTATCGGCCTGTTCTTCGCCTATCGCTCTCTGACCACCGAACAACCGGTCAATGTCACCGTTGAGACCGCTGCTGTCGGCGCAGTGGAGGCTGTGGTGGCCAACACCCGTGCCGGTTCAGTCAAGGCGCGTCATCGGGCCCATCTGACCCCCACCATTGGCGGCCGGATTGATACCCTCCATGTCCGCAGGGCTGATGCCGTCGAAGCCGGTCAGGTGTTGCTCACTTTGTGGAATAAGGATCTGCAGGCGGAACGGCAACTAGCTGAAGCTGAAGCTGCGGCTACCGAGGCTTCTGCCCGGGAAATCTGCCGGATGGCCGAATTGGCCAAACGGCAGGCAGAACGTCAGACCGTTCTTCACCGCAATCGGGTGATCTCGGAATCTGTCTACGATGAGGTTGTCGCCGCTGCCCAGGGGAAAAAGGCGGCTTGCGAGGCGGCTACTGCCCGGATTGAGGTAGCAGCCGCCAGGGTGGCGGCAACCGAGGCCACTCTGGAGCGAACCATCCTCATTGCCCCTTTTGCCGGTATTGTCGCCGAAGTCAACGGTGAGATCGGTGAATACCTGACCCCGTCACCGCCCGGTATCGCTACTCTGCCGGCCATCGACCTTATTGGTATGGACGGACTCTATGTCACGGCTCCTATTGATGAGATTGATGCTGCCCAGGTCCGGACGGGCATGGAAGTGCGAATCAGCCTGGATGCTTTTCCCCGGCAAAGTTTTCCGGGCAGGGTGCGGAGTGTCGCACCCTATGTCCTGGAAGTGGCCAAGCAGGCTCGTACGGTCGAGATCGAGGCCGAATTCCTTGAAGACGCTGCTCCTGATAATCTCCTTGCCGGCTACAGCGCCGACGTCGAAATCATTCTGGACGCCCGGAGCGAGGTGGTGCGCATTCCCTCCGAAGCAGTTCTGGAGGAGAGCTTTGTGTTTGTGCTCCGTCCGGAAACCCGTCGGGTTGAGCGTCGTAGCGTTGAGACGGGACTTTTCAACTGGCGGTTTACCGAGGT
>SKJK01000247.1 GCA_007121995.1 Desulfobulbaceae bacterium | reverse complement strand
TTCGTTCGAGCCGACCCAGAGTATGATGGAGGTATCACTGGGGCGATGAAGATTGCAAGAATCGCCGAGGGATTCGGAATCGGTGTCGAGTTCCACGCTCCAGGCCCGGCTCAGCGGCACTGTTTCGCTGCAACACGTAATGCGAATTACTACGAACTTGCACTCGTCCATCCCGATTGTGATAACACGACACCTCCAGTGTACAGCGATGGCTATTCTGACTCAATTGATTCGATCGATAGCGATCCAATCAGCCTTATAGGTGCTGGGAATGTCATGTGTTGAGTCAATTTTCCTCAGATGCTTCTATCGCGAATGGTCGTGATATGTTCAAGTGACTTGCCTCTTCGACCTGGATATCTGCAACCGCGATGCACGAGTCGAAAAATGTCTGCAAGGAAAAACAGGGGTGGCCCAGGAAGGGTCCGCAATACCCTCGGCTAACTCTTTTTGTCCACTACCTCTTTCTATCCATTCATTCCCGTTTCGGTGTCCCTCGACGGGGCATTAACAAGATGCTTTTCACTGTGATTAGAGTGTTCGGATTGAGTAGAAAATTGGATAACACTCTGAAACTGAATAACTTAAAGTAACGTCTTCCTATTTGAAGTTCGCCATTTTGTCAACATCAAAAAGAACTCCGCAAACCGGAATCCTAAGCTTTTCCTGCGCATTACTCAATAAATTAGTAAGATAAATTACAGGAGGTTCACTATGTTTTTTTCATAAAAATCAGCAGTGGTTGCCGGAAACGGTACAGCAGCGGCGGAAAATCTCTCCACCGGTTGGGACCCTGTTACTTTTTTTCAATCGTCTCGATGTTGTGAACACTTCTTTTTTCGTGTAGACATAACAGTCCTGAATCAGATTCACTGGTCGGACCCGTTCCCCAGGCATTGTTCATCCATGAAAGAGATGTTTTATTGTGAAACGCGACACGTTGGCGATTTGAGCCGTATTAATTTAATGTTAAATTATTATATTTAATGGTGCATCAAAGCGACAGGGGAATAGAGTCATTTCTGAATGGGCATCAGGTAAGACGTATGACGTACTTGCATCCAGTGAACGGGTACCAGGTTCCGTTTATCCGGTCCGATTATCTCTGCACCGGTAAGCAAAAAAACATGATCCAGCAATTGTACCAAGGAGTGTTCTGATGAAAGTATACACAGGTGGTGGAGACAAAGGGAAAACAAGTCTGTTTTCAGGTGAACGGGTACCAAAACACCATATCCGCATCGAGGCATATGGGGATCTGGATGAATTGAATTCCATTTTAGGAGTGGTCGCAGCCTATCTGCCTCCGGGCGAACAATCACTAAGTGAGGATTTTGATGGCATGCAGTCCAGTCTCTTTCTGGCCGGAGCCTGGTTGGCCACCACACCGGATTCATCGGCCACTGGGTATCTCACCGCCTTGCCCCCTGAAGCCTCACAGCAACTGGAAGCCCGCATTGATGCCTTATCGGAGTCGCTTCCGGTGTTGAAGGCGTTTATCCTTCCTGGTGGCCAACCGGTCGCCGCCTGGTGCCATGTGGCGAGAACAGTATGCCGGCGGTGCGAGCGACGTTTGACGGAATTGATCGAAGCCTCCAATGGTGGAGACGAGTTGGCCGCTATTCTTGTCTATCTGAATCGGTTGTCGGATTATCTTTTTGTTGTGGCGCGCTATCTCAATCAGGCCCTGGGCACGGCGGACAAGACCTGGAAAAAATAACAAACGTGGTGAAGAAGGCGTGCGGACCAATGCCCCGAAGAAGGGTGGGGACAGGCATATTGTCAATAACTTCCGCATTTATACCCTAAATACAATAAATTTTGTCCAAAACAAGACTCCAGCCGTCACGGATACAAGGAGGATGTTTGCAAGACCACTGTACAGGATTGAAACTACAACTCACGGCAGTGGGAGCAAAATAAATCGAATATTTCTTCCTTTTTTTTTCAAGTGAATGAAGTAGTATCAACTAGCAGAGTTCCTTCGCGTTACCAGGAACTTTAACCCCCATTTGTTCTTTTTTTTTCAACCAGAAAAAGATTTTTTATTCTCAAACAAGACGCGCTGGCGAACGCAATTATCGGTATGTTCCCGATATTCAAAGGAATATATTTGTCAGCGTCCTTAAGAGTCAAGGTGAATAGCTATTGGCGTTTGCGGCATCGACCATGGATAATTACTCCGCCATAACCCTCATCACTGATCCCACGTTCAGTCGACACGACACTGGTGGGGGAGAGCATCCTGAAGTGCCTGAACGTCTTCAGGTTATAGCGGATCGCCTTGATAAGGGACCTCTTGCTGGTACAATCAGGCGTCTACCGTCCAGGGTGGCGTTACGGTCGCAATTGCTGAGCTTTCATACCGAAGCCTGGTTGTTTCGATTCGAAGAGGCTGTGCTGTCCGGCCGCACCTTTATTGATCATCCAGATAACCAAGTTTGTTATGAATCCTATGATATAGCTACCATCTCAGCGGGGGCCGGGCTGGTTGGCGTTGATGCAGTCGAACAAGAACCGAATGCCGCCGTTTTTTGCCTGAACCGACCTCCCGGGCATCACGCCGAACCCAACATGCCGTTTGGTTTCTGTTTTTTCAATAACTGCGTGATTGCCGTCCGATATTGGCAACAACAATACGGGCGGCATCGGGTGTGCGTTCTTGATTTCGATGCGCACCATGGCAACGGTATCCAGACCGCCTTCGAAGAGGATCCCTCCACAGCGTATATCTCTATCCACGAACATCCCAGTTTCAGCTATCCAGGGACCGGATGGGCAGAAGAGCGTGGGCTTGGGCTGGGAAAAG
>SKJK01000028.1 GCA_007121995.1 Desulfobulbaceae bacterium | reverse complement strand
GGGCTGTTGCTCTGGGTGATCGGCTTCGTCTCTATAATCAGCGCACCGGTGATCGGAAAAGTTTCACCCTGCGGAACATGGAAATGCATGGTAAACAGGTCGACCAGGCCAGACCTGGGCAGACGGTCATCATGGTGCCCGCCGGAGTCAAAACCGACACCCCGCGATCTTGGCAACACGGGGTACTGTTCCGGGTCGATACCGGGGGGGGCGAGAGCTGCTCCCGGGATCTTCAGTGCCGGGTGACCAGTTGCCGCCTGCCGGAGGTAGCGTCGGCGGCCATGGAGACGATTTTGGCTGCTCTGGCCATGTCGGAAGACAAGCCATCCGGCCTTGCGTCCAGGCGTCCAGGGACAAGGAAAAAATCAACCGGGCCAAGGGGGAGGGCAGGTCGGCCACAATGGTGGGTTCGGCTTGCCAATCTGTCCGGGATCGGGTACCGATTTCCCTTTGAGGTGGCTGCGGTGGTTGTCGAGCTCAATGCCGATACCCTGGCGCAGTATCGATCAGGACAACGACATCGCCATCCCCCGTTGATCTGGTCACTGCCATTGATCCTGCACCAGGAGCAGCTCTCCTGGTACCAACGGGCCATCGTTCAGTTACGGGCTCAAGGAGCCCATCGCTTTCAGATCAGCCACCTTGCCCAATCCGCTCTGTTTGCTGATGAGCTGAGTGCTGCACCGGACAGGGAACTCGAGCTGTATGGGGACTACTCCTGCAACCTGCTCAACAGCCCGGCTTTGCATACAGCTGCGTCCCTGGGCATGGCAGGGGTTCAGTTTTCCCTTGAGACCGACAGAGATACCCTGAGCGCGGCCCTGGCCCATTATACCGCAGCTAACGATACCGGTGGTCAAAACAGCGAGGCAAAATTGCGTGTCGGGTTGCTGCTCCATGGCCGACCGCCATTGTTCACTGCCCGACTCGATGCCCCCCATTTCCAGGGACATCGAACCCTGGTCAGCTCCCGCAATGAACGTTTTTACCTGGATCGTCGCCCGGAAGCCCTGTATGTCCGATCGCACACTGTTTTTTCCCTGCTGCCTTATCTGAGTGATCTGGCCCGAATTGGGCTTGATTATTATGTTCTCGATCTCAGCCAGGGGGGATTGAAACGGGAGTGCGCCGAGGTGGTCGCTTTGCTCAACGGTCGTGGCGATCTTCCCGCCGTTTTTTCCGGGAACTATGGTGGCATCCTGGCGTAAAAAAGGGTAAAGGAAGGACCCGGAGGCCCTTGATTTCCAGGCCTGCAGGTGGGGCATAGAGGCCCACCTGCAAAAAATATGTATAAACTCAATCCCACCGATCCAGGCCGGTGCATGGTTTTCTTTTTAAATCCTTGGGCATGAACAAAAACGAACTCTTCCCGAAGCTGATAGTTG
The DNA here is from genome assembly GCA_007121995.1 of Desulfobulbaceae bacterium. GTDB lineage: Bacteria > Desulfobacterota > Desulfobulbia > Desulfobulbales > Desulfobulbaceae > Desulfobulbus. The sequence continues at coordinate 1,429 of SKJK01000028.1, read as the reverse complement.
TCCTCAAGCCGTATAAGCCGAAATTACTGATCGCCATGGTTGCCATGATGGTGGTCGGCGGTTTCAATGCTCTGCAGGCCTATATGGTCAAACCTTTGCTGGACGAGATTTTTTTCAATCAGAACGAACAATGGTTGTATCTGCTGCCTTTGGCCTTATTATTGGTGTTTTTCTTTAAGGGCGTCTTTTATTTTATTTATTCCTATCTCCTGGAAACGGTCGGGCAGAGTGTCATCCGGGACCTGCGCAACAGAGTCTATGCGCATCTCAACGATCTGCCGTTGACTTTTTTCCATAAAAATCCCACAGGTGAGTTGATTTCAAGGATTATCAACGATGTCACTCTGCTGCAGGGAGCGGTTTCGCATGCTCTTATTCGTCTGATCCGCGATTTTTTTACGGTCATCGGCCTTCTTGGGGTTATTTTTTACATGGACTGGCGTCTGGCGCTCATATCCGTGGTTTTTATTCCCATGGCGGCATTGTCCATTGTTATCTTCGGTAAAAAGTTCAGAAAACTAAGCACCAGTTATCAGACCCAGGTCGGTGAGGCGACCAGTCAACTGCACGAAACCATCGCAGGGGTGCGCATCGTCAAAGCCTTTTGCACTGAAGGATATGAACAAAAACGATTTGCCGCTAAGATGCAGCGAATTATGGATACCCTTATGACCGAGGCGCGCTACCGCTGTCTTGCCCATCCGCTGGTGGAGTTTCTTGGTGGTATCGGTATGGCCCTGATCATCTGGTTTGGTGGTTATCAGGTCCTGCAGGGTAATTCCACTCCAGGGACTTTCATGGCCTTTCTCACCGCGTTGATCATGCTATATGAACCGGTCAAGGGGGTGAGCCGTCTCAATGCCACCATCCAGCAGGGAGTGGCCTCGGCAACCCGTATTTTTGCTCTGCTCGATATTCGTTCTGAAGTCCGGGAGGCTGCCAGCGCCATTGAAATGCAGCCATTTCAACATGATATCCTTCTCGACAATGTCAGTTTCAGCTATGAACCGGGAAAACCGGTACTCAACAAGATTAATTTGCGAGTCAAACAGGGGGAAATCCTCGCCCTGGTGGGACCGAGCGGTAGTGGTAAGACCACACTGGCCAACCTGATTCCCCGGTTTTATGAGATCAGCGCCGGGACCCTGTGTATTGACGGAGTCGATATCCGCCAACTCTCCTTTGCGTCCCTGCGACAGCAGTTAGCCCTGGTCACACAGCAGACCATTCTTTTCAATGATACGGTTCGCAATAATATTGCCTATGGTCACCTTGACTGTCCGGAAGAGAAAATCATCGCCGCGGCCCGGGCAGCGTATGCCTGGGATTTCATTCAGGCACTTCCCAATGGGTTGGATACGGTCATCGGTGAATCCGGGGCAAGGCTGTCCGGGGGACAACAGCAGCGTATTTCCATCGCCAGGGCCCT
>SKJK01000001.1 GCA_007121995.1 Desulfobulbaceae bacterium | reverse complement strand
CGGTGCAGGCTCACTCTCGGCAAGGATCAGATTGAGTCGGGCCAGTTGACGTTTATTCTCTTGCAGTTCATCGATCAAGTCCTCCAGCTGTTCAGAATCACCCCCGGGCCCAATCTTCATTCTCAAACGTTTTTCGGTGTACTCCTGCTGAGCAATGGTTCGTTGCAGTTCGGTATACTGCTGCCATTGGTGCGGTAAAACAGCCGCCGCCAGCAGGCAAGGGTCAGCGTTGTTGGAGCCGACGGTGCCCGTGGTGATTGATCCGCCTGCTACCAGTTGCGAGGCGATAATCCGTGACGATGGATCGCAGCAGATATTTGCATTGGTATGCAGGCGACAATAATAGGCATTTTTTCTGACAATGATCGAGCTGCCGGCAATAATACTGCCGTGTTCAATAAAGGAGATATCCACCTCGCCCCGGGCACGGATGGCTGCCTGTTCGCCGAGCATTCCCGACCGGATTACCACATTGCTGTCCGACCGGATCTGGGATTTTTCGACATTCCCATGGATCAGTACGTCACCCAGGGCGTTAACCTTGAATTTTGGTTTCACCGAGCCTTTGATTTCCAGGGCATTGCGGGAGATCAGGTTGCCGGTGGTAAAATCAACATCCGTGCCTATGACCTGTCTGGAGCTGACTTTGACTGAATGTTCCGAAACCATGGACAGCACCCCGGCCCGGCCGGCGCGAATTTCTCCACTTGCCTGGTCAAAGACCGCATCATCGGTCACCTTGACGGTGAGGTCCCGGCCTGGAGTCTGTGCGACAGCGTTGCCGAACAGGTCCCGGCCCGGTGTTCCTTCAGTCGGTGGGACCCTGACAGCAATGACCTGATCTTTATCGACGCCGACAAACATGTTGCGCTCGCGGAAATCGATCTCACCGTTACCCATGATTTTACCGGGCAAGGGGCCGACTTCCATAGTGAAACGGAGCCAGGCATCCTTGCCTTTCACTGGCAGGGTGCCGAGGGCGATGACTGTCGATGATCGTACAGGTAGCATACCTGGTGGTTTTTCCAGGCATTGAGCGGTTGCATTCGGCAAACGGCCAAAGATGATCCCCTCTTCATCAAGGATTTCATGGAGTGTTTGCAGGTCAAGTCGGGGATGCCCGGGGAGCGGCGGTCTGAGGGAGAGCATGGCCTGCATTTTATCCGTGGAGACCTGGATCAGTTTGTCAATGCTGACGGTCACCTGTGTTCCTGACCCCTTTTTTTGTTCGCTCAACCTCGGGTAGCCACTGGCCTGGGCCACGAATCGTTGTTGGACCTGGTTGTCTTCCACCAGGTCACCGGCGGTAAAGGTCTGTTCGCCGGTGGGGGGGGCTGCAATTTCCCGGCCAAAGACATCGATTCCCGGCTGTGAAGCTCTTGGCGGGGTCGATTCGATGAGTATGGTCCCGGGTCGGATCAGGGGGACCAGGGTGAGCGGCATCTGACGAATTTCTCCCTTTTCGTCCGCTGCATCAATGAGCAGGGTGAGCGGCGTGAAACAGGGTCGCATATCCTTGCAGGCCGCGACAGGCGGAGTGCCGGCGGCAAGAAGCATTGCACCAGGCAACGCGTCCCTTTGGTCAATCCGGAGAGCGGCTTCAGCGAGGGCACTGGGGTCTAAACCGTGGTCGATGCCTTTGACCGTACACCATCTCTTCAGTTCTTCTCCGGACGCGATGACAGAAACCTCTCCCTCCGGCTGGCCGTAATGCAGGGTCACGGTCAGCAGGTCAGGGGCAATCCGGATAAAGTATGCGCTGTCGTTCACTCGTTGCGGTGATCATGTCTAAAGGGTTTGTTCCAGTTTCCCGGTCTTGCAGTCTTGTATCTGCACCTGATGAGCGTTGACATCTTCCTGGATCCGTGACGACTGGATTTTTGTTCTGGATATCCAGAGCTGTAGTTATCTTACAAGTACAGCTGCTTTTTTACAATATCCTGTCACGGATTCAAGATTCTGTTTGCTGTTTCAGGCAATTCATATATTCATCCCACTCCACCGGTAACGAGGATTTTTTTTTGCTATTGCAGTCCTTGCAGCAGGGAACAAGGTTGTCCTTGGTGCTGCGGCCGCCCCGGGCCAGGGGGATGACATGATCCATGGTCAGGTGCTGGAAACCCACTTTTCGGCCGCAGTACCAGCAGGTTCCGGCAGAGGTTTTCAGCTGCCACCAGCGACTGCGACGCAGGGACCTGGCTTTATTGCGCTCGGCCCGGATCAGAGCCTCATCGATGCTGTCAAGGCAGAAGTACTTGCTGTTCATCTGGCCACCTCCCCCATGAGGATGTGTCGTGCCCGGCCGATCAGGTATAGGGACCCGGCCACACAGGCGAGGTCATTTTCTTCCATGATGCCCGCCGCACGTTCCAGGGCTTCTTCCACAGTTTCGACGCAGCTGCATTTGGTCTGTTCCGCCAGGGATACTTGCGTCCTGAGTTCGCTGGGATCGGCAAACCGGTCTGATTCGGTCCGGGTGAAAATGACGGTTGTTGCCAGTTCAATCAAGGAGGCCAGGGCAGAGGTCAGCTGTTTGTCCACCATATTGCCCCAGATAAGCAGCAGTTTTTGCCGGGAATAGCCGGTGGTCAGGGCCTGATGCAGGGCCAGGACACCGGCTTGATTATGGGCACCATCAAGGAGAAAGCGTTTGTTGCCGGTATGATGGTGCCAGGTGTAGACTTCCATCCGTCCCGGCCAGGTGACGTGCTCCAGGCCTGCAATCAACGCCTGGCGGGAAACCGGAAATGACTTTTCTACAAGCTCCAGAGTTGCCAGGGCCAGGCTGGTGTTGATGGCCTGATGCGGGCCGGCAAGACCTCG
>SKJK01000142.1 GCA_007121995.1 Desulfobulbaceae bacterium | reverse complement strand
TATGCTTGCCTTGGACGCCGGCAATTTTCGACAAAGACGGGCAGAAGAACTGAAAGAGCGCGCTCTGGAATTAGCGGAACTTGTCAAGGCAGATGGGAAAACCCAAGCAATCCCGGCACTCAACCCCTCGGAGCGACGCGTTGTCCACATGGTGCTCCAAGAAGAAAAAGGGGTGCGCAGTCGTTCTGTGGGCGAAGGACTGTTTAAAAAAGTACTGATCTATAAACCTGGTAAAGGACGGCGTCCTGCGGCAAAAAAACGTCGGGGAGGACAAGGTGGCCGCTCATCCGGCGACTGAAACCATTGCGGCGATTGCCACAGCTCCCGGTGGAATCGGTGGGATCGGTATTGTTCGCATATCCGGGCCTGATGCCCTGAATGTGCTGCATAAGATCTTTGTTCCCCAGACGCTGAATGCCGCCTTTGTCAGTCACAAGATGTATTACGGGACGATTATCGATGAGGCGGGGGTTGTTTTAGACGAGGCTCTTGCAGTGTATATGCGGGCACCTCGCACCTACACCCGTGAAGATGTCGTTGAGTTGCATTGTCACGGATCCTACCTGGTTCTCGAAAAGATCCTGCGCAATGTCTTGGACTTGGGAGTGCGTCACGCCGACCCGGGTGAATTCACCAAAAGGGCTTTTCTCGCCGGAAGAATAGACCTGACCCAAGCCGAGGCGGTTTTGGATCTGTTGCAGGCCCAGACCGGGATGAGCGCCAGATTGGCAGCCAGTCAATTGCGAGGGGCTCTTTTCGAAATTCTTGAAAAAATCCGTCAGGAATTGATAAGCATCCTGGGGCTGCTTGAAGTGGCCATTGATTTTCCCGATGATGACGTCGAGATATTCAACGGAACCTTGGCCGTCGAGCGGGTACGGGAACAGGTGATTGCTCCCCTTGACGAGTTGATTGCCATGTCCGATCAAGGGAAAATGCTCCGCGAAGGAGTCCGGGTAGCCATCATTGGTCGTCCCAATGTAGGCAAATCAAGCTTATTGAATGGGTTATTGCGGGAGGAGCGAGCATTGGTTACTGCTCTTCCCGGTACGACGCGGGACACCATCGAGGAGCGTATTGCTATCCGCGGCATTCCGTTTCATCTCGTTGATACTGCCGGTATTAGAACATATGAAGATCCGGTTGAAGCCTTGGGAATAGAACGGGCCAGGCAGAAAATGGAGGAAGCGGATCTGGTGCTGTTTTTGGTAGATACCAGCACTGGGTTTGGCGACGGTGATCGCGATCTTTTTTACCTGCTGCAGGGCAAAAATCGACTTGTGGTCCTTAATAAACAGGATCTGGTCACCCCCGAACAGTTGGATCATCTTTGTGCCCAGTTTTGCACTGAGGAGGTCGTATCAATATCGGCCAGAGACGGACAAGGACTTGATGCTTTGCAGGAAGCTATGTTTTTGCGGGTTGTTGATGCAGGTGGTGCCCGAATCCGTGAACAGATGACCTGCGCCCCCAATGCCCGCCATCGTTCCGTGCTCAACACAACCCTTGCAGCCTGTCGTCGTTTTAATGCTGCGGTAGCTGAGGGGGCTCCTGTTGATTTGCTGGCGGTTGAGGTTCAGTTAGCTCTCGATTATTTAAGCGAGATAACCGGAGTGACCACATCTGAAGAAGTTCTCGATGCGGTTTTCAGCCGATTTTGTATCGGCAAATAACATTTTTCCGGAGAACAACTGCAGCGAACTTCCTATCTGCGGAGAATTGGCACGCCCGTGCTGTTGCTGGAATCAGCCATACGAGTCGGGCCCAGGCGCTTTGCCGGTTTGACTAACTGGTCGATCCGGATATATTTCTTCGGGTCAACCGGAGAACCCTTGTGGAGTACCTCATAATGCAGGTGTGGTCCAGTACTGCGCCCACTTTTCCCTATCAATCCTATGTGCTGTCCGGTTTGTACCCGTTCCCCGCGCTTGGCCAGGCGTTGACTGAGATGGGCATATAGCGTTTCGTAACCATTGTTATGACAAATAACAATGTGGTGTCCATACCCCTTGTTATAGAGTGATTTTTTTACGACACCCGGGGCTGTTGCCTTAACAGGGTCTCCGATTTTTCCTCGAAAATCAATGCCTTCATGAAACGCTTTTTTGCCATTGAGAGGATCGATTCTCGTGCCAAAGGGTGAGCTGATCGCTGTTGGTACCGGCTTGCCCAAGGGCATGTTGGCGATGGTGGCAAAGATATCATCAGGATGGCGCTGTTTTTCCTTCTGTTGTTGTTCAGGGGAGGCAATGAAGAGTCCGCCACTGTAGGTGAAATCATCAGGTATGTTTCCATCTGTCCACAGCTGATGCCACGCTGATCCAGGCAGCTCTCCCTCTGCTCCGTCGCTGCCGTTGGTAAAATGTTGCAATTGTTCGTGTTTTTTTTGGTGTGAGCGAGTTGCTGGTGATGTAACTGTCACTGCTCTTCTTGAGTTCTTCTGTTTGCTTGCCCGCTGCTTTGCGGACAACTGCCAGCTGTGTTTGCAACATATCGATCTGGGCGTGCAGATCTATCATATCGGGTGCTAAAATCGGTGGGTGCCGTTCAGTGGTTAGTTGCTCTATCTGGCGGGAATAATCTTTATTGTTGTTGAAGATAGCAATTTCTTGCAAGAACCCTGCCAGTATAGTGAGGGTAAGTAGAAAGCCGATCGTCAGACAGATTTTATAGGCACGTGTGGTCAGGGTGATTGTTCGTTTTGTTCCAGAGAGGTTCTTGCTATCTGTATGTGGTTGCGTATGGTCCATGTCCAGTAGAAGGTTAGAGAGCGTTTACACGATCGCATAATAGACCGTGTCTGTTCAGCTTTTGCCATGAAAC
>SKJK01000017.1 GCA_007121995.1 Desulfobulbaceae bacterium | reverse complement strand
TTCTCAGAACTTGAGAATCACCCACCCGCTCTCAGAGAAGATTGGAAAGAGATTGTTTTTCTGCATTTATCTGGACATGATGCAGAGTAAGTGATCCCAGGCATCCCATTTTTGCACGGTCGCGACTGGCCTGTATAGAGGGGCTGGAGCGGGCAGCCACGTCGAGACAAAACCAGGCGTTCCTGTAACCGCTGACAATACAGGAGTGAGACACCCCCCATACAGTTACCCGCCCCCTTGATTGCTTACAGCGCTGAGGCTGCGCTCCAGCGAGACGACATATTCGGTCCATTGGCGGGGCACCTCATCGATTTCGACCCCGACGTTCTTGCTCACACGCCCGATCTTTTCCCAGCGGGGTCTGACCCTGAACTTGAAATGTTTTTCTCCCTGAGAAGCGACTACTGTATACGTAGTTGTCTTTGTTCCCAATCGTCTTGCAATCTGCGTCAAACACAGACCAAACTGCGAGACATTATGGACCACTCCCGAGCAGCAACCAATGCCATCAGAAATGTCGTACTGCATACCGTGAATGGCAATCCTTGGATATTTTCGTTTTTCCATACTGATATCCTTCGTCTGTCAGTTGTTCGCCGATTGCGGTTCCCAGTTTACCGGAAACTGCCAGAGAGCAGGACATAACCGTTCACAGACTCCGGGAGGCCATGGACTCATGCCTGATATCACTGTCGATTTCAACCGACATTTTCCTCACATTCTTCTCGATAAGGATTAATAGTCATCACCGGACAACAGGCGGTCTTGACCACTTTTTCGGCAACACTGCCAAACATGATCCGCTCCAATCCCTTGTATCCGTGCGTTCCCATAATGATCAGCTGGGCTTTTTTCCGTGCTGCATACTTGAGGATCTCTTCGGCAACATCCCCGGAAACCACCTTGCTGTTTACCGTGGGCACACCGGCTGTTTTCAGCATCTCGCCATATTCCTCGACAAAGGCTTCCATCTGTTGCTGCGCCGAAGCAAACAACTCCTCTTCGAGATTGGGCAGATTGACAGGAGGCACGAAAAATCCGCTGTAATCTTCAAAATTCTGTACCACAAAAATCAGATGCAGTTCGGCCTTGAAGGTACCGGCCACATAGGCGGCTGCCTTGACGATCTTGCCGGCATTGTCGGAAAAATCAATCGGGGTAAGGATGGTCCTGACTGGCTGCATAAATTACCTCCTTGGAGATGAGACATCTGAAAGTACTTTTTTAACAATCGTGCAGAATAGTATATCTTTTGCCAATTATTGCCAATAGTGATTCTAACGACGCGACTCTTTCACCATTCTTGGCCCTGGTAAACGATAAAGCAGTTGACCCCTTTGACTAACATTCATATATTCTTAAATATATTGCTGGTATTACACTTGGGCCACCCGTAGCACTCCCAGCGAGGCATCAACATATATCTCGTCGAGCTGGTGAGGCTGTTCTCTTTTTAAACAGATATTAACAACGTCATGGAATGTACCCCCAAATGGATTGCCTGGGAGATCACCCGCCGCTGTAATCTCCATTGTGTTCACTGCCGCTCCTCTTCCGACCTTGCGGTTGCCGATCATCCCGATTTCTCCTTTGCCGAAGCCAAACGGATACTGGAAGAGATCCGCAACTACGCCAATCCGGTCATGGTTCTTTCCGGTGGGGAACCTTTGCTCCGGTCGGATGTCTTTGACATCGCCGCCCACGGTACCGACTTGGGGCTGCGTATGTGTCTGGCTACTAATGGCTCTTTAGTCACGGACACTACTTGTAAACTGATCAAGGAATCCGGCATTAAAATGGTTTCGCTCAGCCTGGACGGATCGACGGCTGCTGTCCATGACAACTTTCGCAACCAACCCGGTGCCTATGCCGGTGTCATGAACGCCATTCGCCTTTTCAACGAAAACAAAATCGATTTCCTTATCAACTCATCTTTCACCAAACGTAATCAGGATGAAGCCGCCAAAATATACCCGCTGGTCAAATCCCTGGGAGCTACGGCCTGGTACCTGTTTATGATCGTTCCCACCGGTCGTGGTGAAGAAATCATGGCCGAATTGATTTCCCCCGAAGACTACGAAGACATGCTCAACTGGCACTATGACATGGAAAAAGAAGAACCCGAACTTCTCGTTCGCCCCACCTGTGCACCCCAGTATTACCGGATTGTTCTGCAACGATCCAGACAGGAAGGCGAAAAGTTTCAGCGGCGCAGTCTGAAATTTTCCACCGGCGGTTCCAAAGGCTGCCTGGCGGGACAGTTGATCTGTTTGATCGATGTCGATGGTAATGTCCTGCCGTGCAGCTATTTCCCCTTGGCCGCCGGCAATATCCGTTGCCAATCATTTCGTGACATCTGGGAACAATCCGACCTGTTCCTTAATCTCCGGAATTTTGCCGCCTATGGCGGCAGCTGCGGCCGTTGTGAATATGTTAATGTCTGCGGCGGTTGCAGAGCGCGGGCGTACGCCGTAACCGGCGACTATATGGCGGCCGAGCCTTTCTGCACCTACCAGCCCGGACGCTGACGATGGTACCGTTATTCTCAGCGAATCGGACGACTACCGCACCGGCTGGAGACATTGTCATCCGCACCAGACCAGTCGGATTCCATCCACATTCACTTTGTAAAGAGCGATGAACGATACTTTTCTCAAGGCCTGTCGAGGCGAACAAACCACATACACCCCGGTCTGGTTCATGCGACAGGCGGGCAGATACCTGCCTCAATACCAGAAGATCCGCAGCAAAATCAGTTTCCTAGAGCTGTGCAAAAGACCTGAACTCTGCACGGAAGTCACCTTACAGCCCGTTGACATTTTCGGCTTCGAC
>SKJK01000120.1 GCA_007121995.1 Desulfobulbaceae bacterium | reverse complement strand
TGGCGGGCGACCTCCTCCCATAACTGGCCTGGCCCAAGCTTGGGATAAAGAAATTGTTCGATCAATGAGGTCTCGGTCTTCTTCTGATCCAGTGAGCGATCCTTGGCCAGGTTTTTTTTCAGGGCATGTTTGATGGTCTTGGTAATGGACAACCCCTTGATACGTTGTGCGCCCCAATCGGCGGGAATATGATGACAAGGGACACCCCAGACTTTTTCCGTGTAATCCTTGAAAAAGGTCTCATACAACTCCCGCCCGAACCGATTGATAAGGAAGTCTTCCAGCGACTGTTCGTTTTTGATCGGAAAAAAACGCGCCCACAGATAAGTCCAGCCGATTTTAACGATGCGGACCGCACCAAGATTGCTGAACGTCGTCCAGGTCAGGGTGATGGGGTAATCAAAAAAGCGTCGCAGGAAAAATATCCGTGAGAGACGGCTGCGCAGGAGCATGACCAGATCTTTTTTTTCCGGGTCGGCTCCTGTCTGCGTGGCCGGGAGGGGGAGAGTACGATTGAGCAGGCGATCATCAATGGCCGGTTGTTCCTGCAGGGGCATGATATTGAGCCACCAGTTCATCACCCGGGAGGATTTGGAAAAAAAACGATGGCCGCCGATGTCGATTCTGTTGCCCTTATAGACCGCAGTTTTTGATATGCCACCGATGTCCCGGGACATTTCAAAAATTATTGGTTGAATGTCGGTTGTTTTGAGCAGCTCGTACGCCGCAGTCAGGCCCGCTGGTCCCGCACCGATGATAATCGCTTTTTTCCGTTGCATGTTTCCTCTACAATGAGAACTTATTTTCTTCTGGTCGCAGGTCAGGAACGGAAGAACCGGTCATGCCAGATAGCCACATTGAGCAGCGCCCAGAGGATGTGGTTGTGGTTGTGCTTCATGCTGCTGTGTTCTTCGATAAGCCGGTCGATATAGGGCATATGCATGGTTTCCCGCAGCACCGTGGAGTCGTGCAGCCGTTCGACCATATATTCCTTCAATTCACCACGGAGCAGATGCTTCACCGGCAGACTGTATCCCTGCTTACCGCGATGGACAATCTGTTTCGGCAGCAGTCCTTCCAGGGCGGAACGGAAGATATACTTGGTGGTCATCCGGTTGAGTTTCCACGCTCCGGGCAATGAGGCCAGGAATTCCACCAGCACGTGATCGAGAAGAGGCACCCTGATTTCCAGCGACGAGGCCATGGACATCCGGTCGACTTTCATGAGAACGCTGTCGGTCATCATGAAGCGCATATCCAGATAGATCTCCCGGTTGACCTGATCGTCGGCATCACAACGTTGATTGTACTCCCGCACCTGCCAGAAGGGATCATTGTTGACCAGAGAACGGAACCCATCGGTGAACAGATCCCGCTCCAGGTTGGCATGGAGAAAATACTGCCATCGCAAATGCTGGCCGTCCTCGGGGAGATTGGCACCCTCGACAAAGCGCTTGAGCATGTTGATCGCCCCTTTTTTTTGCGGCTGGTCAGGCAGCATCGCTATCATCCTGCCAATGACCTGGCGACGAATTCCAGTGGGAAGACGCCGGAACCAGGAGTTGATCCGGCTGGCCTTGAAGCGGTCGTAACCGGCAAAACTCTCATCAGCCCCCTCACCCGACAAACAAACCGTCACATGCTCCCTTGCCTGCTTACAGAGCAGGTACAGGGGGACAGTGGACAGGTCGGTCATCGGTTCGTCGAGGTGATAGAGGGTCTCTTCAACATAGGCGGGCCTGAGGGAATCAAGCCTGAGCACATGATGATCGGTCTGGCAGTGATCGGCGACAATCCGGGCGTAATCAAGTTCTGAGAAACTCTCGTCTTCGTAGCCGATGGTAAAGGTCTTCAACGGTCCGCTGATGTGCCGCCGCATAAGGGCGACGATACAGCTGGAATCGAGCCCGCCGGAAAGAAAAACTCCCAGGGGCACATCCGAAACCAGATGGCTTTGCACCGCCGAGTCCAGATGCTGCCGCAGTTGCTCGACTGCGTCCTCATAACGGGGGGTCTTGCCTGGGTGCTGGAAAGACAGATCCCAATACTGGCGGACCGTGGCCTCGCCCTGTTCGAACAGGAGGAGATGCCCCGCTGCCAGCTTGTTGATGCCGGCGAACATAGTTTCCGGAGAAGGCACGAACTCAAAGCCGAGATAATCGTAAAGGGCCTGATGGTTGACCCTCCGTTCGAACGTCGGATCCTGAAGAATGGCCTTGATCTCGGATGCAAAAATCAGGTTGTTGCCGCGGATCGCGTAATACAGCGGCTTGATCCCGATCCGGTCCCGGGCCAGCAGCAGTCGTTTGTTGCGGAAATCATAGATGGCAAAGGCGAACATGCCGCGCAGACGGTTGATAACATCTATGCCGAATTCCTCATAGCCATGGAGGATAACCTCGGAGTCGGTATGACTGCGGAAGATATGCCCCTTCCCCTCCAGCTCCGAGCGCAGGTCCTGAAAATTATAGATCTCGCCGTTGAAGACCAGGCAGATCGAACTGTCCTCGTTGAACATCGGCTGACTACCGTTGGTACTGAGGTCAATAATGGCAAGCCGCCGAAAGGCGAGCGATACCTCCTCGCAGCAGTGCACGCCGTCCTGATCCGGTCCACGGTGGACGAGGACGCCCGCCATTTTCCGTGCCAGAGCCTCATCATTCCAGGTAAAACCACAAATTCCACACATATCCGACACTCCGGAATATTCTTTGATGCAACAGATGGATGCCGGGACCGTTGCCCATCTTCACGGTCCACGGGCCAACAAGGGATTGGAGGAAGACCTTATCCGCCTGCCTTGAGCATGGTGTAGCTGCGCAGCAGGGTTTCCCTGACCGT
>SKJK01000077.1 GCA_007121995.1 Desulfobulbaceae bacterium | reverse complement strand
GGTTGCCGGCCTTTCATGAGAAAACCCTGCAACCCCTCAGACACGGCATGGCGGATCATGCTGTCCTGTACCGGCCGTTTGTTGACCAGGATACGCAAACGGGTTGTTGCAGCAGCCCCGGTTTCCGGAAGAAGCAGATAGCCCTCCAGATCGTATTCATCTGGATCATTGTCCTGATGACCGGGCAACGGCAGCAATCGATCCGAGGTACGAAAAATCGTCCGAACCCGGGATTCCAGATCCATCTCCGGTTGATAGGCAAGCATTTTCCGCTCATCATTATGCAGGGTAAAACCAACCTGTGGATACGCCAGCGCCTGATTCTTCACCACCTCCTCGATATGATGTATCTCGGTCCGTCGTGATTTGAGAAATTTTTTCCGGGCCGGCATATTGCCGAAAAGATGACGAATCTCGATCACTGTACCCGGAGCGCAGCCATCTTCGTGCAAATCCCGGAGAACACCGTAACGGATATCCGCCCTGGTACCCATGCGGCGATCACGAGGACGGGAAAGGATGGTCATCCAGGACACCGAGGCGATGCTGGGCAGGGCTTCACCGCGAAAACCCAGGGTAGCGATGGCGGCCAGCTGACCTTCATCACGGATCTTGGATGTGGCATGCCGTTCAATGCTGAGCAGGACATCATCGGCGTCCATACCTTCGCCGTTATCAGCAACCCGCAGGAGCCCTGTGCCTCCGCCTTCGACGTAGATATCGATACGGTCGGCACCGGCATCGAGGCTGTTTTCCACCAGTTCCTTGATCACCGAGGCCGGCCGCTCCACCACCTCACCGGCGGCGATCTGATTGGCCAACTGTTCCGAGAGAATCCGTATTCGAGACAAAACGTTCCAGAGCGTACTGTTTGCTTTATGGGTGCCGGAATCCTGAAATCATGGTAGGTACTGGCAAGGGATGATGCACGCCATCCATGTCAGGAGTCACCAACGCTTTTTTTGCCGTCAACACTACCGTTTCTTGCCGTCCTTGTCCACCAAACCCTCCCCAAAATCAGAACCAACGCCAAAATCCGCTCCCCGGCAAGGGTGGGTGTTGGATCAACGCCATCTCACTGTGCTCCTGGTCTCCATTGCCGGTGTCGTCACCTTGATGGTCGGTACGGTGATGGCCTGGTTCCACAGTCTGCCCGACATCCAGTCCGTCCACGATTATCGCCCCCAGGTGGCGACCCTCATTCTTGACCGTAATGGCCGGGCCATCGATACCATTGCCAGGGAATTCAGGATCATCGTCCCGTACGAGAACATGCCCCCCCTCCTCCCCCTGGCCTTTATTGCCGCCGAGGACAGCCGTTTCTGGGATCACCGGGGCCTGGACGCCTGGTCCATCACCCGGGCGGCGATCAATAACCTCCGCTCCGGCAGACGCAGCCAGGGGGGGTCAACCATCACCCAGCAGGTCACCCGAGCGCTGCTGCTGACCAGAGAAAAAAGTTATGTGCGAAAACTCTCGGAAGCGATCCTCTCCAACCGCCTCGAGGGTATTCTGAGTAAAGAGGAGATTCTGTTCATCTACCTCAACGAAATTTATCTGGGGTCCGGAGCCTATGGGGTCGAGGCCGCAGCCCGAACCTACTTCGGTAAGACCGTCGGTCAATTGACCCTGGGAGAAATAGCCACCCTTGCCGGTCTGCCCCAGTCCCCCACCAACTATTCGCCCCTCCGTCATCCCGAAGCCGCCAGGGCCCGGCAGCGTTATGTACTCAATCGCATGGCCGAAGACGGTATCATAACCGCCGAGGCTGCCCGGGCAGCATACGAACAGGGGGTGCAACCCGCCGTGGAATGGCGCCAGTCGATCAACGGTTATTTCAGCCTCTATATCCGCAACCAACTGCTCAGCCGCTACAGTGAGTCGGACCTGTTCCTTGAGGGACTGACCGTGGCCACCACCGTGGACAGCCGCCTGCAACATGCTGCGACCATGGCGGTCCGCAACGGTGTTGCCGCGGTACACGAGCGCCAACCAGGCCGCGAAGCGCCACAGGGTGCCCTGGTAGCCCTTGAGACGGCCAGCGGTCGAATCCGAGCCATGATCGGCGGCACCGATTTCAATCGGAACCAGTACAACCGCACCGTACAGGCCAACCGACAGACAGGTTCAGCCTTTAAACCGCTTATATATGCAGCAGCTTTAGAGCAAGGCCTTCCCGCGCAGAGCGTGTTCGATGACGCCCCCATTGTTCTGCCTGCCGGCGGCGGCAAACTCTGGCGGCCGGGCAATTTCAACAGGGAGTACCGTGGCCCACTGAATCTGACCGAAGCGCTGGTTCATTCCAGCAATGTGGTGGCTGTCCGCCTCTTGCGCAAGAGCGGCCTTAAAAGTGCTCTCCGTCAATCCTACCGGCTGGGGATCACCGCACCCCTGCAGCCAAACCTGACTCTGGCCCTGGGAGCCTCACCGGTGTCCGTCCTTGAGATGACCGCTGCCTATACAGCCTTTGCCCACCGGGGCATGTACCATGCTCCGGTGGGCATCACCCACGTTCGTAACCAGGAGGGTCGTATCACTCCATGGCCGCAGTCTCCCGGGCGTCAGGCCATTTCGGAACGGACCGCAACCTGGATCAACGCCGCACTCACCGAGGTTGTGCTGCGGGGCACCGGCAAGAACGCCGCCGGTATACCAGGGGCCAGCGGTAAAACCGGGACAACGGACAATCATATTGATGCCTGGTTCATTGGCTCGGCTACCGGTCTCACCACCGGAGTCTGGCTCGGCCACGATCACAGCACCTCACTGGGGCCGGGAGAAACCGGCGGCAAGGCAGCAGCCCCGGTGTGGAAAAATTTCATGTTGCACGCCCTGCAACCATAAGG
>SKJK01000182.1 GCA_007121995.1 Desulfobulbaceae bacterium | reverse complement strand
TCTGACCAACCTTGGCCAGCAGTTGCTGCTTTTTTCCCTGTCTTCGGCCATGCAGCTGATGACCATAGTGGTGTATCTTTTTCTTGTTCCGCTGCTGGTCTTTTTCATGCTGTGGGATAAAGATCAAATTGTTGCATGGTTCCTGCTGTTTTTGCCCCAGAATCGCAGCTTGGTGAACCGGGTCTGGGCAGATGTCAATGCCGGTATCGGCAACTATGTCCGCGGCAAGTTCATCGAGATCCTCATTGTCTGGGCGGTGAGTTTTGTCGTCTTCACGGCTCTTCATCTTCCCTACGCCATGCTGCTGTCCCTGGCAACGGGGCTTTCCGTGATCGTACCCTACGTCGGTGCGGCAATGGTTACGGTCCCGGTGGCGGCGGTGGCCTATTTCAGTTTTGGATTCACCGCCGAGTTCGGCTACATCATCCTTGCCTATGGTATTATTCAATTCGTCGACGGCAATTTGCTGGCACCCTTACTTTTTTCTGAAGTCGTTGACTTACACCCGGTGGCTGTTATCACGGCGATCCTGTTTTTTGGCGGTATCTGGGGGTTATGGGGGGTCTTCTTCGCCATTCCGCTTGCAACCTTGATCGCCGCGGTGCTCAAAGCCTGGCCGGTTATCGAAGAGAAAGGGAAGATCGACATCGGCGGCCCCTAAAAACGAGGACGGGCAAATGATAGACACCGCGGTCCTAAGTACAATCGCGGGCATGGCCCGCTGCTACAAGGGCGAGCTAAATTATGTTTGAGTGGTAGGAGCGGGCTATGTCCGTGGAAAAAACCACAGGATTTGTACCTGGATCGTTTACTGAAAACACTGGTGAAACGCAACGGCCATAATTATCAGCAACCTGAAAAAACAAATATCCTGATATGACACCTATCAATGAGTTAGTGATACTAGGCGTTGCGAGAACAGTCATCCGGCATGTCTGCTAAGAAGGGAAAGTCATAACATGGGCGCGGTGGCATCTCTTTTATTACAAGCACATGTGCAGCAAGCCCGGGAAGGGATTCGCTTCTACTCCTCTTCAGGGGACATGCCACTCCCCTGACCACCGAGCGGATCCAGTGCTATCTTTTGATCTCCTCCCAGGGCCTTGCACAGGGTGATGTGGTTCAGTAACAGGTTGAGACGATTTTCGGCCAGGGCTGTTTCAGCCTGCCGCCGGTTTTCCTGGGCATCCAGCCAGGCCTTGATGGGAACGGTGCCGGCCTGATAGCGGACACGGTATATTTCCTCCACCTGCAGAGCAGTCTCCAGGACCAATTCCAGTTGTTCACCCCGCAGTAGAAATTGCCGACGTGCTGAAAGACTGTTTTCCACCTCGGCCAGAGCATTGTAGAGCGTCTGGCGAAAGTTGATCACAGCCACCTGGTAGTCTGTTTCCGAAATTCTGATATTGCGCTGCATGTCATGCCATTGAATGAATGGCAGGGTGAGATCGGCGGCGAGGGTACCGATTGGATTACGCACCAAGCGGGAAAGTGCCTCGCTACTTGTCCCCAGGCTTCCGCTCAGGTTGATGGCCGGATACCAGGCGGCCCGGGTGGCTTCGGTGGTGGCCAGAGCTGCCCGGAGACGGGCCTCGGCGGCCCGCAGGTCCGGCCGCCTGGCCAGCAGGGAGGCGGGCAGGCCGGCTGTCACCTCGGGTAAAGTGGCACCGGAGAGGTTATCGGGTTCGGTTATTGCCAGGGTCCGGGGCGGCCCGTCAAAGAGAATTGCCAGGGCGTTGCGTACCTCCACCCGTTGCTGCAACAGGCTTGTCCGTGCCGCCTTCTGGTTGGCAAGAGCACGTTGGGCCTCGAGGACATCAATCCTGGTGGCGGCTCCGGCTTTTGTGCGCACCTCAGCCAAGGCCAGGGCACGGGCTGCATAGGCAATGCTTGCATCAACTGTGGCAAGCAGTTGATTGAAGTAGGCAATCTGCCAGTACAGCGTGGCGGTGGTTCCGGTCAAAGCCAGGGCCGCGCTGGTCCGATCCTCCTCGGTAGCAAGCATTTCCCAGTGGGCCGCATCAGCGGTGTTGGCCATTTTTCTCCACAGATCGATTTCATAGCCCACGGTCGCTGAAGTAAAAAAATTGCGATTCTCTCCTTTGTCGTTGTTGCCGAGGTCGCGATTCAAGCTCGCGCCGCCGCGTACCGCGGCCGAGGGCAGCAGGTCGCTGTCCGCCTGATCAGCGCGCAGTTGCGCTCGCTGGACAAGCAGGGCCGCGGCAGCCAGGTCATTGTTTCGAACTAAAGCTTCATCCACCAGCTGATTGAGAATTGGATCTTCAAAGGCGTTCCACCAATGATCGTCGTCAGGAGAGGCGTCTGTGTCGGTCGCCTGTTCCCAGGTGGCGGGCAGGGTCAGTTCAGGAGTCTGGTAGGACCCTGTGTGGTCGGCACAGCCGCTGAGGAGCAGAGCCAGCAGCAGCGGCCAGAGTTTGGCAAAGGTGAACTGTTTGTTGTGCATAGTATTATTCCCGTGAGAGAGCGACCACCGGATCGAGGCGGGCGGCATTGCGGGCGGGCAGGAAACCGAAAAGGACACCGATCCCGGTGGCGCAGATAAAAGCACTGACTATGGCGGTGGTGGAATAGATCATGGTGAAGGTGCTGCCGGACCATGTCAATGCCTGGCCAGCCCCCAGAGCCAGACCGACTCCCAGCAGGCCGCCGAACAGGCAGACGAGAACAGCCTCAATCAAAAATTGCTGCATGATGTCGCTGTGACGTGCGCCTACCGCCATACGCACCCCGATCTCCTGGGTCCGTTCGGTCACTGAAACCAGCATGATGTTCATCACCCCTATACCTCCCACCAACAGGGAGATGAATGCAATGGATGAGATCAGCAGGGTC
>SKJK01000082.1 GCA_007121995.1 Desulfobulbaceae bacterium | reverse complement strand
CCCTGCTTGCGTATATTACCAGCGCCACACCAGGAGTGGGCGTCTTCGGTTCGGTGGGTCTGATCATTATCGGCATATTCCGCTTTATCCAGTGGACCATTGCCATGATCATCGGCCTGACACTCAGCATTGCCGTGCTCTTTGGTGTTTTTTTATTGTGCGTGGCCATCTTCAGCCGACAAAAGGCCGCGGAAATGTATCAGAACATCAAACGATCCGTGGTAGAACTACTGGCACCGGCTTTCTGCTATCTGGCAACTCTCAGAGGACAAAAAGCTTCTTGCGCCGCTACCGAGCCGACCCAGAAGACTGCCCTGACAGCTGATCAGGCGGGCCCCGCTGAAACGCCCCTGGCTGCCGCACCGGTTGATGAACCGGTTGATGAACCGGTTGTTGCGGCGGTCACCTCACCAGCTGACCTGGCTGAGGAGATTAAAACCATCGCTGAAGTACAGCAGAAACTGACCCAGCAGCTCAGTACCCTGAATGCTCAGGTTACTGCCATGGAGGAGAAAAGCACCAGTTTTGCCACTGCCGGCCAGGTAGATTCCATTGCCGGAGAAATAACCGCTTCGAACAAATCTCTCGGAGCTGTTCAGGAAAGCATGAACGCCATGGAAGGAAAAATCACCGAGACGGTGCACAAGGTACAGACACTTTCAGCCGAAAAACTCCTTGGCGACCTTCCCGCCCGACTACAAAAAATCGAGCAAACTCAAGCACCTGAATTTGACCCCGCACCCATCAACGAGGCACTTGCAGCTTTGCAGACAAAGATCACCGCCATTGATGACAAAATCACCGAAACAACCCAGCAGGTCCAGGCACTCTCAAAAGAGACCCTCCTTGGCGATCTCCCCGCACGGCTGGAAACACTCGAACAAGACAAGCCAAGTTTTGACCCGCAGCCCCTCAACGAATCAGTAACAAATCTCAGCGCTCAAGTGGCCGGCCTGGAGGAGAAAAGCTCTGCCTTTGTCGCCGCCGAACAGCTGGATGCCCTCAGTGGAGAATTGACTGCCTCAGCCCAGTCTCTGGCGGCTGTGCAGGAAAGCGTCACCGCCCTCGAGGCAACCCTTACCGATGCCACAGCGACCCTGCGTAAGGAAATGGAAGAGTTGAAGAAAAAACCGGCACCTGCAACCCGGGCCAGAACAACAACCAAAACTAGTTCCAGAGCCAAAAAGAAAACCTGACAGGCATCCTTCCTGCGCACAGACGGCCGGTACCAACCACCCAAAAAGCCGTCCAGCCACAGGCTGGGCGGCTTTTTTATTACCACCTGGAACGCGTGACGGCTAGACTCTTATTTTGGATATATTGCGTTGTAACCTCCAGATATTCAAAGCGGCAGCAGTTCCTTGAAGTACTCGATGGACGGAAAGTGGCAGGAATATCGCACCCGCTGCCGACTGCTGGGCCTGGCGACGAAGAGAAGGTGTGCAATACCGTAGGCCTGGGCGGAAAAAAGGACCTGTTCGGTATCATCGACCAGCAAGGTGCGGGTTTTATCAAAGTGCAGCATCCCTTCGAGCCGTTCCCAGAAAAGCGGTTGCTCCTTGGCCACACCGACCTCACCGGCACAGACGATCCGGTCGAACCAGGGACCAAGAGCTGTCTTTTCCAGTTTGATCTCCAGGGTGCCGGTATGGGCGTTGGTGACCAGGTGGAGCTTTTTCCCTGCCCGCAGGCAATGCTCGAGAAATTCGATCACATAGGGATGCACCCCGATGAGATGATTGATGCGCAGTTTCAGCTCCTGCAGATCCAGCTGCAGTTGCCGTGACCAGAAATTCAAATCCGCCCAGTCCAGGGTCTCCTTGACCTGATGGTACCGGGCCAGCAACTGGCTTTTGGCCTCTTCCACGGAAATATCGTGGAGCAGGCTGTAATGCTCCGGCAGATACTGCTCCCAGAAATAATCATCGAAATGTTTATCCAAAAGGGTACCGTCCATGTCCAGGAGCACTGTATCGATCTCCTGCCAAGGTGGTTTGACAAAAATTTTATCACAGGGTGCGAGCTGTTCGCTGGTCATGCGTTGTCTCCTTGCAACGTGTTGATCACGCCATTGATCACCGTAAAAAGTTCTCCACCGCTCAATGGCACCACCAGACGCCTGTCCGGGGTGAGACGGGCAGGCTGTAGCGAACGTTTTTTTCGGCCCGGTTTGTGCTCAATAAGGGTCAGTAATCGTTGCGGTTCAATCGGGGCATCACTGATAAAAGAAAAGACCAGACTATCCACACCCTGTTCCAGTTTGCTGATGCCAAGGTCGCGGCATTGCTGTTTCAACCTGATAATGGCCAAAAGAGTCTTGGCCTCTTTGGGGAGAGGTCCGTACCGGTCAATCAACTCCTCGGTAAGTTCGGCCAGTTCCTCTGCCGTACCGTTGCCGGTGGTGGCGATGCGCCGGTAGGCCTGATATCGCTGACTGGTATCGGTAATATACCTGTCAGGCAGGAAGGCGGCCACCTTCATTTTGATCTCCGGATCGAGATCGACCACGCCGGCAGCTGATGCACTGCCATCCGTTGCTTTTTGTTTCAATTCCGCCACGGTGGTCTGCAGCAGTTCAAGATAGAGATCATAACCGACCGCGGCAGTATGTCCGGACTGGGAGACCCCCAGCAGGTTGCCGCCGCCACGAATCTGCAGATCGTTCATTGCCAGTTTGAAACCACCCCCCAGCTCGGAACAGTCCATCAACGCACGCAGCCGCTGCTGAGCATCGCTGGTCAGATGGTCAAGTGACGGGACCAGCAGATAAGCGTACGCCTGGCGGGAGGATCGCCCTACCCGACCCCGTAACTGATAAATATCGGCCAGACCGAGGCGGTCGGCACGGTTAATGATAATGGTGTTG
>SKJK01000132.1 GCA_007121995.1 Desulfobulbaceae bacterium | reverse complement strand
AACGCAAACGAATTGAGACCTTCCTGAATCCGGAAAGTGATCCTATGCACCACGGATATCAGATCCTGCAGTCCAAAATCGCTGTTGGCAGTGGTCAGGTGTTCGGCAAAGGGTTTATGGAAGGTACCCAGGGGCATCTGCATTTTCTACCGGAGCGGCATACGGATTTTGCCTTTGCTGTCTGGGCGGAGGAGTGGGGTTTTGCCGGGGCGGTCTTCTTTTTGAGCTGTTATTTTTTTATGCTCATCTGGGGGGTCCACATTGCTATGTCCGCCAAAGATAAATTGGGGACCGTGCTGGCATTTGGTTGTGTCATGCTTATTTTCTGGCAGGCAGTGATCAATCTTTTTATGATCATGGGGCTGTTGCCGGTGGTGGGTGTCCCTTTACCTCTGTTCAGTTATGGTGGTTCATCTCTCCTGACCAACATGCTGGCCATTGGCATTTTGATGAATGTGCGGATGCGCAGTTTTCCCACTTCACCGGTACCATCGTAAGCAATCACGGAGTTCGTGCCGGTGTGGTTGATCACGTTTCTGTATCGTAAGCGATCCGGGAACCCCAATTTTTTCCAGACGTGGCTACCCTCTATAGCTCCTCTATGCAGCGGCCCGTTTGTTCGTGGATTGAGTACTGGTCCATGGATTGCGTGCTTGTTCGCACCAGGTTACGCAGAGCCCCAATAAAGAGGGGGTCGTCATTGAGACCTTTGGTGCATTCCAGTCGTATTCCCAGGTCTGTGGCCATCTTTCGATACTGGATGTCAATTTCAAAGAGAGTTTCCACATGGTCCGAAACAAAGGACAGGGGCATGACCAGCACGTTAGTGGTTCCTGCCGCTGCCAACCGGGTCAGTAGCTCTGGGGTTGACGGACCGAGCCATTCAACCGGCCCGCTGCGGCTTTGGTAGCAGAGTTCCCCGCTGATGCCGGTCTGCTCTTCAAGGTCCCGAATTGTTTTTTTCAAATCAGTGACATAGGGGTCGCCCTCCTCTATGAAGCGGACGGGCAGGCTATGAGCGCTGTACAGTAGTTGGCTTGGTTGATCGCCAAAGCAGCTCAGCCCCTCCCTGATCCGGGCGGCCAGACAGGCGATATAGTCAGGTTCTGCGGGCCATGACCATATTTCCCGGATAGGGACATCTGGACCGTATCGCGTCTGTGCTTGGTAGAGATCCTGAAGAGATGAACCGGTCGTGGCCCGGGAGTACTGGGGGTAGAGCGGGAGAGCGATGAGTTCCTCAACCCCGACGGCAGTCATTTCTGCCAGAGCCTCGTGGGCAAAGGGATGCCAGTAGCGCATGCAGGGGCGGACCACAAAATCGCCATCCTGCTGGAGAATCGCCTCCAGCGCCTGCGCTTGTTCCCTGGTTTTTTCCAGAATAGGTGAACCACCACCAATTCGGCGATAATTTTCCATACTTTTGGGCGCGCGACGATGGGCGATGATGCGGGCGATTGTTTTCTGGAGAAAAGCAGGGCCCAGGCGAATGATCTGCCGGTCGGAAAACAGATTGAACAGGAAGGGCTTGACATCCTCGAGTTGTTGAGGTCCGCCAAGGTTAAGGAGGAGTACGCCGATTTTTTTTGTTGTGTTCATGCACCCAATTTACCGGCATGGTTGTCGACCCGTCAAGAAAATGTGTATGGACACTTGATTTCCTTTCCAGTCAGTGGCTATATTGTAACTATGGTTAGTGGCATCCTTCCTACAGCAGTTCTCTTTTTTTTGTGTGGATCGCACAGACTTTCTTTATGTGTCCGGTACTGGGACTGCCCAGCACAGGGTGTGTTTGTCACCGCTCTAAAATTACAGGAGGTTGGATGCCGTGCGATGACCTCAAGGCAGCGGCATAGGGCCGCTGACGCCTTTCTCTGTGGAGGATCGGTATGGAACTGAAAATCGAGGCTAAAAATCTTGACATCCGGAACAGCTGGCAGGAGAAGATAGAGGAAGAGCGCAATAAACTGATTCGACATTACGCCAACTTTGTCCTGCATCTGCGTGTGACCATCGAAGCGACCTCCGGTTACAAAGAGGGGGGGTATGAGGTCCGTCTGGTTGCTTCTGTTCCCAGTGACACCGTGGCAGTCAAGCGATGGGGTGAGAGTGTTCGCTCGCTGCTGGTTGAAGCATTTGATGTGTTAGGGCTGCAGTTGAAGGAAATCGTTAAAAAGAAACAAAACCATAAGGGTGCCAAGGTTCAGGTTGGTGCCATTGATGGTAAATCCTCCGGAATCATCCGTAAGCTGATGCCTGAGGAGGCGTACGGATTTATTGTTACCGATGATAAACGTGATGTTTTTTTTCATGCCAACGTCCTTCGCGATGTCACCATGAGTGACCTGGCGGAAGGAGATGAAGTTCTGCTTGCCTTGGAAGAGGGAGAAAAAGGACTTCAAGCTACCTGGGTGCGGATGGATAACGCTTGAATCGACTGTACTGGCCCGCCGGGATGATTCAGGTGGGTCGGGCTGTATCAACCCTGCCTCCTGCGGCAGGGTTTTTTTATTTCTGCCCGTTATAAAAGTAAGTGGTGATGCGGTTGCCGGGTACTTTGGCAACCACAGCAGTTTTTATCGGGGTGCTTTAGCTTCTGACTCTGACGGGATCGTTCATCGGGGACGAGAAAGCGAGAGTTGAACCCAGCGCCGTAATTACCAAGGACTATCATGATTGAGCCTGAACTCTACCTGATCGACGGAAGCGCTTACATTTATCGAGCGTATCATGCCATCAGGCCACTTGCCAACACCTACGGTCAGCCGACCCATGCTGTTTATGGATTCACGACCATTCTCCGTCGGTTGATCAGGGAACGTCAACCACGGTACCTGGCAGTAGCCTATGACAGTCGCGGGCCGGTT
>SKJK01000049.1 GCA_007121995.1 Desulfobulbaceae bacterium | reverse complement strand
CCGATCTGGTACCGGGAGAGCGGGTCATGGTCCGTACCGAACAGGGGGGGGAACCGGCGATGATCATGAGCCGCTGGTTCGGGGTGGAAACAGCTTGGTGTAAACGAAAACCCCCGCCACGGATTCTGCGTCGGGCCACTGCTGAAGAACAAGAAAAATATCATCTTTTGTCCCAGCAGGAACAGGATGCCTTTCGCCTGTGCCGCGCCAGGGTGGAGCAGCTCGGCCTGCCCATGCATCTTGTCCGGGTCGAGCGGTTTTTTAACGGCTCAAAAATCATTTTTTATTTCACCGCCGAAAGCCGCGTTGATTTCCGGGAACTGGTCAAGATCCTTGTTCAGGAATTTCGCACCCGGGTGGAGATGCGCCAGATAGGCGTCCGCCATGAAACGCAGATGACCGGCGGACTTGGTGCCTGTGGCCGTGAACTCTGCTGCACCTCCTTCCTGGTAAAATTTGATTCCGTGTCCATCAAAATGGCCAAAACCCAGGATCTGCCGCTTAATCCCGCTAAAATATCCGGATTATGCAACCGCCTGCTCTGTTGTCTCACCTATGAATACGATGTGTATCGGGTGATGAAAAAGGGCATGCCTCGGGTCGGTCGGACCATTCAATTCGAAGGCCGGAAATATCTTGTTACCCGGCAGATGCCTCTGCTGGGCAAAGTGGCCGCGGTTTCGGGCGGGGAAGAACGGTTGTTCAGCGAAGAAGAATGGCAGGCTGCAGACCCACTGCCCAAAGGGAGTGGCCGTAAGGGTCAGGTGAAAAAAGGCGGTGGAGCTGGTCGGCAGCGGTCCATCGATATCTGGGGAATGCACGATCACAACGAAAACGAATAGCATCCACCCGGGTGCCAGTACAGATCAGGAAAAACGAACGATCATGACTACCTACGTCACCACGCCCATTTATTATGTCAATGCGCTGCCCCATCTGGGACATGCCTATACCACCATTGTCACCGATGTCTACAGCCGTTTCCGCCGCCTTTGCGGGGATGAGGTTCGTTTTCAGACCGGTACCGACGAGCACGGCGAAAAGATCGCCGAGGCCGCGGCCAAGGCCGGTGAAACACCCCGACAATACGCAGACCGGATCGCCGCCGCCTTTGCGGAGACCTGGCCGCATCTCTCCATCCATCCGGACCATATCATCCGCACCACCGATCCGGTCCATGTCCGCACTGTCCAGGATATCCTCCAGCTGGTTTATGACCGGGGTGATATTTATTTCAGTGAATATGAAGGGTTGTATTGCCAGGGCTGTGAACGTTTCCTCACCGAAAAGGAGCTGGTAGACGGTAACTGTCCTGATCATCAGGTCCCACCGAAACTGATCAACGAGCAGAATTACTTTTTTCGGATGTCCAATTATCAGCAATGGCTTATTGATCATATCCGCGGCAATCCCGAGTTCATCACCCCGGAGCGGTACCGCAACGAGGTCCTCTCCTTTCTTTCCGAACCGCTGGAGGACCTCTGTATCTCCCGGCCCACCTCCCGCCTGACCTGGGGAGTGCCGCTGCCTTTTGATGAACATTTCGTTACTTATGTCTGGTTCGATGCCCTGATCAACTATCTCACCGGTATCGGCTATCCTGATGGGCCTGATTTTGCACGATACTGGGCAGAGGCCGAACATGTCATTGCCAAGGATATCCTCAAGCCCCACGCCATCTACTGGCCGACCATGCTTCGGGCCATGGGGCTGGCCCCGTACAAACGTCTCCATGTTCATGGGTATTGGAACGTGGATGCCACCAAGATGTCCAAGTCCCTGGGCAATGTTATCCGGCCCGTGGAACTGGTTGCCAAGCACGGGGTTGATACGGTTCGGTATTTTGTTTTGCGGGAGATGAGTTTCGGCCTTGATGCCTCTTTTTCCAGTGATGCCATCCTGGCCCGGCATAATTCCGACCTGGCCAACGATCTGGGCAATCTGTTTTCCCGCTCCCTGACTATGATCGACAAATATGCTGATGGCCGGATCCCGATACGTGAAGCCGAGGCAGTGTGTACCCCCGATGATCAGGAACTGATGAGCGCCATGTCGGCCATGACCGCCGAGTATCGTGACAATATGGACAGTTTCCTTTTCCATCGCGCCTTACAGGCGATCTGGGAGGTCATTGGCCTGCTCAACCGGTACATCGTTACCAACGCTCCCTGGGAGCTGGCCAAAAATCCCCGCCAGGGCGAACGGTTGCAGACGGTGCTCTTTTTTCTCGGCGAGGCCCTGTGGAAGATCGCTGTGGTTCTCAAACCGATTATGCCGGATACCGCCGGAAAAATGGCGGCGGCCCTGGGCATGAGTGAATCTTTTACCGTTGTGACCATCGATGATATCAGTGGCTGGGGCAGGCTGCCCGCCGGCGTTGTTATTGACAAGGGCACCCAACTCTTTCCCCGCCTTGAGAAAAAAGTATCGGTCGATGGGACCCAGGTGGCTGGCAGGGGGGCAGGCAAAAAGAACAAGTCGCCAAGTGATGAAGCGGGGGTGATCACTTTTGACCACTTCAAGGCCATGGACCTGCGGGTAGGGGAAATTATTGCCGCTGAAAAGGTGGTCAAGTCGGAGCGGTTATTGAAGCTGACCGTCAAGGCTCCGGAGGAACGGACCATCGTTGCCGGTATAGCCGCCCACTACAGCCCTGAGGCCCTCATCGGCCAACGGGTTATCGTCGCCGCCAACCTGAAACCCGCGAAACTCATGGGGATTCTTTCCCATGGCATGGTGCTTGCCGCCAAAGAAGAGCAGCCGGATGGTACCGAGAAACTGGTCCTGGCCACCGTGGCCGGACCGATTGCCCCCGGCAGTCGGGTGGCCTGAGCGATCGGGGAGAGCGATTTTTGCGTTGCGCATGTCT
>SKJK01000309.1 GCA_007121995.1 Desulfobulbaceae bacterium | reverse complement strand
TGCATAACCACGAACATGATGGTACGGATATGCTCATCCCAGCCAATCACCTGGGCACCATAGATAAAGGCATAGGAAATGATAATATAGATCCCGCTCATGGAAAAAAACACTGAGACAAGCAGGACACTCAGATCGCGGAACTGATCGAGGCGGCGCAGGGTTGCAACCACCCGATCCAGGCCGACGGCCACATATCCCTTTCCCAGCGGCAAGGGTTTTGGACACCCGCGCTCTCTGACCCAGATGAAGGTTGGGATGGCGGCCACCAGAAAAAACGCTGCAGCCCACGGACCTACCCAGCGAATCCGATCAAAGTTTTCGGCACTCACCTCTCCCAGGAACAGCAGCACGAAGACCGCCGAAACCATTCCGCCTATATAGCCCAGCGACCAACCGAATCCGGAGATTTTACCGAGGTCTTCCGGTGGACCGAGATCGGGCAGGAAGCTGGCGATAAAAGCCTCGCCGATGGAATAGGCAAAGTTGGAAATGATCAGCAGCACCACGCCCAGTGCGACATAGCCGGGTGCTACGAAATACAGTGCTGCCGTTGCTCCCACTGTGGTCACATAGCTGGCAAAGAGAAAACGCTTTTTGCTCGCCGTGTAGTCCATAATCGCACCGGCAACAGGCGAACAGACAACCACCAGCAGGTAGCTGGTCGATAATGCGAGGCTCCAGAGAAAATTGCCCAGCCGGTAATCACCGTCATTACCCACCACCACCCGGGTAAACAGATCACCAAACACGACGGTAATAATGAGCAGCGTATAGGCTTGATTGGCAAAATCGAACATCGCCCAGCCGAAAATTTCCCGCTTCGGTGCACGAACGCGGGGTATTATCGGCATTGCCATACTCCCGATACGCCCATTCCCCGCTTTGCCCACATCGTTGCGAGACAGTCTCCTGGCAACGATTCCTGCATGTTTACGTCGTACATTTCCTCTCCTCTCCTTCCTTTGTCTTATTCTCTCGCCCACGGGGTTGTGCGGTCTTGGCAATGATTGTCCTTACCATTGTATCCGTGCCGGCTGGGCTTTTTCTTGGATATATTTTTTGTATGCAGATTATAGATGCGACGGCATTTTTTTACAATGCACCTTCACTCGCCATCCTTCGGGGCGTCCGTCCGCACACCATCTTCATTGTCCGTAACCGTTTGATAATGTTTACTTTAACCGAACAGCTACCAACAACGAGGCTACTGCACGGACGGATGCTCACGGGTCCAGCTGATAGGTTTTCCAATCGAGGAATAAAAGGGAGGAGATGACGTCACCGTGCCAAGATGGTAAT
The DNA here is from genome assembly GCA_007121995.1 of Desulfobulbaceae bacterium. Classification (GTDB taxonomy): domain Bacteria; phylum Desulfobacterota; class Desulfobulbia; order Desulfobulbales; family Desulfobulbaceae; genus Desulfobulbus. The sequence continues at coordinate 1,578 of SKJK01000309.1, read as the reverse complement.
GTTTCCGGCAACAGTAAGAGAAACTACCGAAGGTACTCCAGGGAGAATAAGATTATGACCGCAGGATTACTGATCGTCTTTACCGGCAATGGCAAAGGCAAGACCACAGCAGCCCTGGGTATGGCCATGCGGGCCGCCGGGCATGATCTCAAGGTCTGTGTCATCCAGTTTATCAAGGGCGGTTGGCGCTACGGCGAACTTGATGCAGTCAAACGCTTCGATGGATTGATCGACCTGCATGTCATGGGCAAGGGATTTACTTGGAAAACCGATGATCAAGTGGAAGACATTCGCCTGGCACGGGAAGCCTGGGCCTTTGCCTGTACAGTTATCGACTCCGGCGTGTACCATACCGTGGTGTTGGACGAATTCACCTATCTGCTTCACTACAAGATGTTGGAAATTGCCCCTTGCCTGGATGTCCTGACCAATCGCAACCCCAATCAGCATGTTGTCATCACTGGACGGTACGCCCCACAGGAGCTGATCAACGCCGCTGACCTGGTCACCGAGATGCACGCCCTCAAGCACCCGCTTCAAAGTGGTGTCAAGGCACAGAAAGGAATCGAATTCTGAAGCAACAGGAGGCTATCATGCGACCTGGCTGTCATCAGTTCACAGACCCTGACCAGTGAAGACCGATTGCTGGCTGGAGTCCGCACCATTGAAAACCTGGCGGTAACAATGTGCACCGGCCAAGGAGCCGGTATCTGGATGACACCCGAAGGACATCAACGCTGGAGGAAATCCTGGCTGCGCCGGGAGAAACCTGCAGATACCGCCTTGATACCGCCAGGACCCGCAAAAAACGGTTCCAGGATCGGATTGACTTTGAACTACTCCTGGCACCCGGTGTTGCTAGTAATTTCATCCACACGTCTGACATTTTAGCGCAACAACCCTAGATATGCTTATTTAGTCGTGTCGGCAAATTGATCCCTGGATCCGCGAGCGTGCGTCCGCTTCGTTGTTGATCCAATTAATGCGCCAGAACTCTAGCCTCCCGTTCCAGCCACTTCATGGCCTGCCCGAAAAACTTGGCTTCATCGATATGCACATTGACGAACTTACCAACTGGTTTCACTGGTAACTGATCGGAATAAAGTCGGATTTCACTGTCATAACGATGACGTATTATCAAAGATGCATCCTTGCTTAACAATCCCTCCTCAAAGACAGCAAGCAAGGTATCAGTGGTAAAAACCGAAAGCCCCTCGTCCAGCAGTGCCGCACGCAGGTCGATAACAAGTTTCCTGCACCTGGACATATTCAACATGGTCTGGGCAATCTGTATAATATCCCAGCCACCATCATCGTCCACCAACCCGGAAACAATAATAAAATAGATTGAACCGCCCTGCTCCTTCCTGATTCTGAATCGCATATATCCCTCCATTGGATATCTGATTAATCCGTTAATCAAATGCAATCAAAGATCTTTATCGGTGTGCTGCGGGATATCATCTTGCTGATGACGTCCCGGGAACCATTCTTATACTATTGTATCGCCCTAGCCGGAAAAAAAGTTTAGGACAAAGTGACCACCAGTTATCTTTTTAGCAACGATTATAAAAAAAT
>SKJK01000265.1 GCA_007121995.1 Desulfobulbaceae bacterium | reverse complement strand
CATTCTGGCCGGAGGCCGGATCGATAAACAAACAGCCATGACGTTGCTCAATGCCGACCGGGCCGAACTGTACCTGGCCGCCGACACCATACGTCGCCATTTCCGGGGCAATCGCTTCGCTCTCTGTTCAATCATCAATGCCAAAAGCGGTAACTGTACAGAAAACTGCCGTTTCTGTGCCCAGTCGGCCCGCCACCATACTGGTGTTGCCACCTATACCCGCATCGCCGATGAGGACGCCCTGACCATGACTGCTCACAACGAGGAGCACGGTGTCCACCGCATTTCCCTGGTCACAAGTGGCCGCAACCTGTCACCGCAGACCGCAACTGAACTGGCCAGGCTCTACGGACAGATGGCCGCTGCTACCACCATGTCGTTTTGCGCCTCCACCGGTCTTCTCGATGAAGCCGCTGCCCAGCTTCTCCGCGATGCAGGGGTCAGCCGGTACCACTGTAACCTGGAGGCGAGCCGGAATTTTTTTCCCGAGGTGTGTACCACCCATACCTGGGAGGAAAAGGTCGAGACGCTTACAGTGGCCCGGCGGATGGGCATGTCGTTGTGCTCCGGCGGTATCATCGGCATGGGAGAGACCATGGAAGACCGTCTCGACCTGGCCTTTGAGCTGCGTGAGCTGGAGATTACATCGATCCCCATCAACATTCTCACCCCCATTGAAGGAACACCGCTGGCCCAGTTGCCGCCTCTGTCCAAGGAAGAGGTCTTGACCACAGTGGCCCTGTTCCGTCTCATCAATCCGGATGCGGTCATCCGTATGGCCGGTGGACGGCAGCAGTTGGGCGATGATCAGTATCAATGCTTTGCCGCCGGAGCCAACGGTGCCATCGTCGGCGATTATCTGACCACCACCGGCAGCACCGTGGCCGAGGATCTGCAACGCCTTGCGGCCATGGGGTTCACCTTTATCCGCGGAGAGGATTATGACGTATCCGGACCTGCTCAGCTTTGACCGCGATCACCTCTGGCATCCCTATACCTCGACCACCAAGCCGTTGCCGGTCTATCCGGTAACCTCCGCCAAAGGGGTGCGCATTCGCCTGGAGGACGGTCGGGAACTGATCGATGGCATGTCATCCTGGTGGTGCGCCATTCACGGGTATTCCCATCCGGTACTCAATCAGGCAGTGCAGGAACAGACCGAGCGTATGGCCCATATCATGTTCGGTGGGTTCACCCATGAACCGGCGGTGGAACTGGGGCGGCTGCTCGTCGACCTGACGCCGGAGTCGCTAGATAAGGTCTTTCTCTGCGATTCCGGTTCAGTGAGTGTTGAAGTGGCCATGAAAATGGCCCTCCAGTACCAGCAGGCCATGGGCCACCCGGGAAAGCATCGGCTGATTAGCGTGCGCGGTGGTTATCATGGCGACACCTTTCATGCCATGTCGGTCTGCGACCCGGTGACGGGCATGCACTCCCTGTTTGCCCGTTCTCTGCCGCCTCAGCTTTTTGCGCCCCGACCGCGCTGCCGTTTCGACGGACCCTGGGATGAAGAGGATCTGGCGGCAATGGAGCAGCTGCTCGCTGCGCACCATCAAGAAACCGCCGCCGTGATCATCGAACCCATTGTCCAGGGTGCCGGCGGCATGTGGTTCTATCATCCCGAGTATTTGCGGGGATTGCGGCGACTGTGTGACCGTTATGGTGTGCTGCTCGTTTTTGACGAGATCGCCACTGGATTCGGTCGCACCGGTCTGCTGTTCGCGGCCGAGCATGCCCGGGTCTCGCCGGATATCATGTGCGTGGGCAAAGCGATTACTGGTGGCTATATGACATTGGCCGCGACCCTGGCCACCACCGAGGTGGCGACCGTGATCTCAAATGGCGAGGCCGGCGTCTTCATGCATGGGCCGACTTTCATGGGCAATCCCCTGGCCTGTCATGTAGCCCGGACCGCGATCCAACTTTTGCTGGACACTTCCTGGCCTGCTCGGGTGGCGGCGATTTCCCTGCAGCTTAGCGAAGAACTGGCCCCGGCCCGTGAGCTGCCGGATGTGGTTGATGTCCGGGTGTTGGGGGCCATCGGCGTCATCGAGGTGAGGGAGCCGGTGGACATGGCAGCGCTGCAACGATTTTTTGTCGAGCAGGGGGTCTGGGTCCGACCTTTTGGCCGTCTACTGTACCTGATGCCGCCGTATATTATTGAACCGGCTGACCTGTCCCGGCTGACCTCGGTGCTGGTCCAGGCCGTTTCCCCATGAACTTTTGCCCGCTGGAATGTGTGTCCGCGGAGATCGGTTACAAGGTTCATGATAGCGAATGGGGGACAAGGAGGGTACGCGATGAGCCGGGAAGGTGTTGCCAAAGGGGTTCTGCTGGCCTTGGTGGTTTGTATTTCCGCTCTCTTTCTCACCATGATCCGCCAGTTCCTCATGGCCTTGTTCATGGCGGCACTCTTTGCTGCTTTGTTCAGCCCGGCACATCGCTGGTTGACCCGTCTCCTGGGGGGACGTCGGTATATCGCCTCCATCCTGGTGGTGGCCGCTTCCGTCTGCCTGGTGCTGGGGCCGCTTGGGCTCATGGTGGGGGTGGTGATCGGCCAGGCCATTACCGTCAGTCAGTCTGTGACACCCTGGGTGCAGTCCTTTCTCGCTGAACCGGATGCCTTCACAGTCTATCTGGAGGGATTTCCCTATTACCAGCTGATCCTGCCATATCGGGATCTCATTGTCGAAAAAGCGGGTCAGGCAGTTGCCGGCACCTCTTCTTTGTTCATCGACGGTCTTTCCTCGGCGACCAAATTGACCGTCAATGCCGTGTTTGGCTCCCTGGTCATGCTCTATGCCATGTTTCATTTCCTCACCATGGGCGAGGTGCTGCTGCGCAAGATTCTCTACTTTCTGCCCCTTGATAACAATGATGCGCAGCAACTGCTGCTGCGTTTCACCTCGGTGACCAGGGCAACCCTGAAAGGGACGATGATCATCGGGATCCTCCAGGGAGGGATCTGCGGATTCGCTTTTTATCTGGCCGGGATCCAGGGCCCAGTGTTCTGGGCGACGGTCATGGCGGTGCTGTCCATTATCCCCGCTGTCGGCACAGCCCTTGTCTGGGTGCCGGCCCTGATTATTCTCGCCCTGCAGAAACAATTTATCGGCGCTGCCATTCTGGCGGTGCTCTGTGGTCTTGTGGCCGGCCCTCTGGACAATCTGCTCCGGCCACGACTGGTCGGCAGGGATACGCAGATGCACGATCTGTTCGTGCTTTTCGGGACGCTTGGCGGCATCAGCATGTTTGGCATTCTGGGGTTGATTATCGGGCCCATCATCGCTGCCCTGTTCATCACCATCTGGGAGTTGTATGGTAAGGCTTTTGCAGCTTATCTGACTGAAGTCGGTCCTCTGTTTTCCATCGACAAAGGAGCGGGGAACGCAGCCCCTGTAAGCAGTGCCCGGATGACTGAGGAGCAGGTGGCGACAGCGAAATTCAATGATCGAAAGGGAGAATCGGCAGTGGAAACAAGTTGCTCATCCCAAGATGATGTGGAAACCGAGGAAAAGCAGATTGCCCCCTGACCGAATGAGATTGTCGGTTGGTGGCATCTATTGATGGACATTACATCCTAAGACCGCGACGCAGCACCGCGGTTGCATGCTATGGAGGCAGGCAATGACCGAACCGACTCGTGTGAAAAATATCGGCTTACGGGGGGTCACCGTCGCTGATTCCGCCATCAGTTTCATTGACGGTGAAAAAGGGGTACTCATCTATCGCGGTTACCGGATTGAAGATCTGGCTGACCATTCCACCTACCTGGAGACTGCCTTTCTGCTTCTGCATGGAGTCCTTCCTACCAGGGAGCAATTGAGCGCTTTCACCGATCAGGTTAATGCGGCCCGTCAGATGCCGGAATTTATCCTCGACAGTATGCGCCTGTGGCCAAAAAATGCCGATCCCATGGCCGTGCTCCAGGCCAGTATCCCCTTGCTTGCCATGACCGAGGCCGACAGCACCTCCCAGGAGCGTCAGGCCTGTCTCGATCGTGCCGTTGGCCTGATTGCCCGCATGCCTACTCTGGTGGCGGCCTGGCACCGCATTCGCAATGATCAACCAGTGTTGTCCCCTGATCCTGCCCTTGATCATGCCGCCAATTTTCTGTGGATGCTGCAGGGGGAAAAACCTGATGCCGCCACGGCGCGTGATCTTGACATCTGTCTGATTCTCCATGCCGACCATACCTTTAATGCCTCAACTTTTGCTGCCCGGGAAGTGGTGTCCACCCGGGCCAGTATATATGCAGGAGTGGCTGCCGGGTTAGGTGCCTTGTCCGGCAGCCTGCATGGTGGTGCCAATGCCAAGGTCATGGAAATGCTTTTGACTCTGGAAAGCGAAAACGATATTAAAGGATGGGTACAAGGGCAGCTGCAACAGGGCCAGGTGATCATGGGCATGGGGCACGCCATTTACAAAACCGGTGATCCCCGGGCTGTGTATCTCAAACGGATAGGGCGGCGGTTGAGTGAACAGACCGGGAGCAGATGGCAGCAGATCTCGGAGACCATCGAGAAGACCGCTCTGGCCGTCTTTGCCCGCCAGGGGAAGACCACCATTCAGCCCAATGTCGACTTCAACAGCGCCCCTGTCTATTATCAGATGGGTATTCCCATGGATCTGATGACCCCGGTGTTTGCTATCTCCAGGGTGGCGGGCTGGTGTGCCCACATCGTTGAGGAGCAGTTCGCTGATGCCCAGGGGAAACCGGCTCTGTATAGGCCGCAGGCCGAGTATGTGGGGGAATATTGCGGATTGATGGGCTGTGAGTACGCGCCGCCGGACAAGCGTTGACAATCGATTTCACATCCAAGGGGAGACGTTTTTGTACCTGCACTGTGTGACCATTCACAATACTGAAGCGTAGTCACCGCACTGGTACAAACCAAGCGATTGGTAACGACTGTTGACTCACCACGCCTTGGCGGTCAAGTCCACTTTTCCCTCGGCTATCAGGTGCAGGCAGGCATCGACGCTCTGGGGGTGATAGAGGGTGCCCCGCCCTTTACGAATTTCCTCCATGGCTGTTTCCAGGCCGAGAGAAGGGCGGTAAGGGCGGTGGGATGACATGGCCTCGATCACATCAGCCACGGCCAGAATCTTGGCTTCCAGGAGAATATCTTTGTCGGTGAGACCGCGTGGGTAGCCGGAACCATCGAGATTTTCATGGTGCTGATAAACGATTTCAGCCACAGGCCAGGGAAAAGGGATGTTTTTGAGAATTTCGTAGCCGACTTCGGTGTGGCACTTGATGATCGCCTGTTCTTGTGCCGAAAGACGAGTGGGTTTGGCCAGGTATTCCGAAGGCAGGGAAATTTTGCCGATGTCATGGAGCAGGGCGGCAAAATGCAGTCCTTCGATCTGCTTTTCCGGCAGTCCCAGTTCCCGGGCGATGGCGCAGGCCAAGGTGTCGACTCGCAATTGATGGCCGGCGGTGTAGGGGTCTCGTTTTTCCGCTGCCGATGCTAGAGATCTGACTGTTTCCTCAAGGCTTTTATGGAGTTCGTCCCGACTCTTCTCCAGGGCCTCCAAGGCATTTTTCCGCTCGGAAATATCCCGAGCGATCCCACGATACCCCAGTAGCTCACCGTCATCACTGAATACCGGCACCCCATTTTTTTCAATGACTACAATGCGGCCGCCTTGTGTCTGACAGTTGCTCTCAAACCCGGCAAATGGTTTGCGGGCGGCAATAAGTTTGTTGAAGAGGCTGGCGGTACGCTCCGTCTCGGCGGGCACGGTCAGGTCGATCAGGTGCTTACCTATGATTTCTTCTGGTTTATAGCCCAGCAGGTCACGGATTTTGGGACTGCTGTAGGTATACAAGCCTTGGGCGTCAATCTCCCAGATCCAGTCGCTGGTCGCTTCCACCAGGGAGCGAAAGCGAGCGTTGCTTACCTCCAGAGCGATCAGCAGACGTTCGCGTTCCTGGGAAATTATCCGGCGAACCCGGTCGGCCAGTACGGTGTGGCGAATGATATAGAAAGCCAGAAAAGAGATGACAAGAAGAATGGCAAAGGCAACGGCGTTGAGCTGTTTGGCGATTCGGCTGATTTCAACATTGACGTCCTCGTAATAGAGACCGGTACCGATTATCCAGCCCCAGGGTTCAAAGCCCTTGACAAAAGAGAGTTTGGAGATGACTCTCTCGGGCTCGTCCTGCCATTGGAAGAGGTATTCGACATAACCCTCTCCGTGCTCGTTTACCACCTTGACAAATTCCTCGAGCAGGTTTGCTCCGGTGGGGTAGCGGAGATCCGGAACCGCCTCACCCCGGAGGTCGGGGCGGTACGGGTGAGCCACGATCAGGGCTTCCATGTCATTGATCCAGTAGTAATCTTTTTCGTCCGGTCCGTAACGGAGCTGAAGGATGATATCGATCACTTTTTGTTGCGCCTCTTCCCTGCTTAACTCTCCGGAGCGTTCCTTACTTTCGTAAAACGTGACCATATCCAGGACAATTTTTGACATATCCATAAGCATTTCCCTTTTTTTATCGAGGAGGCTTTCCTTGAGAGAGGGCAGGATAATGACAAAGGTCGCGGTAACGAAGAGGAGTATGGTGAGCAGGGCCGGAAGGGCTATCCTGATGGAAATTGCAGGTGCGGAGTGTCTATTTTTTGGTCGTTCCATGCGGCGGCACCGGCTTGGTAAATAAATTGGGCGTCCCGGCGACAGTTCTCCACCAGCCTTGAGAACGGCTTGGTCTGGCAGGAGGAAGTCCTTGCCTGCCAGTGGAATATGAACTGTCACTTTTTTAAAAGTGTAACGACTGTAAACAAGAACGGCAAGTATTCTCCTTTTATCGATGCAATTCATTGGTAAACGATTCCGGGCATCCATCATTACGCTGTCGTCTCTGCCTGCATAGTTGAGCTATAGCGGGTAGCAGCCACGTCAGGAAAATATGGAGCGCCTGTGACCGATTACAGTTCAGAAGTGTGGACCATCGTACAATTGCAAACCACTTGAATAATGGTAATTGATTCCTGAGTTGTGACTGGGATATGGCGAGATTCTCAAATGTGCTTGACTTCTCCTGTGGATCATGGTTCATATTAAATTGTTTCAGGTTCCTTTACAGGAACAAGAGGGAACTCCGTGAAAATCGGAGACGGGCCCGCCGCTGTAACCGGGGACAAAGGCCGCAGATACGTCACTGACCAAGTGTTGGGAAGACGCGGCTGGAGGATGATCCGGAAGTCAGAATACCTGCCTGAAACATGGAAGCCTCTTTCCGCGGATCTGAAAGTTGGCGGCGATACGTGGATTCACCAGGGCATCCCCGGATCATTTTTTGATCCGGGGATTTTTTTTGCTCGGTGCTTCCGACCAGTTGCTGAGCCACTGATCACGGTGTAACTCCCTTCGGAGCTGCTCTACCCTCGGAACGAGGAAGCCTGGCGCGGAAAACGTTCTTGTGCAATGTGGGATCGCATACCCTGCCATGTCCGGTATGCAGGTGACGGCGCTGTTTGCCGGCGGTTGTCGTCACCTTACTCTTTCCTGCTCGACAAGTATGTTTCGTCCGCTCCGCACCGGAAGCCTGGTGTTCCTGCCAATGGATCAAGGGGGAACCGTTCAGCGGGTGCTAGTGCATGATCGTCGTTTTCGATGCCTGCACCCATTTATTTTTTCATTATATTGATTTTGGAGGAAGACGGATGGATCGTTATGGAAAAGGACTCTTGTGCGCATTGCTGTTCGCTCTGGTCCTGCCGATGAGTGGCTACAGCCACAGCCACAGCCACAGCCACAGCCACAGTCATGATCATGGGCCTGTCGCGGTAAGCGACAAGAATCCAGCCATTTTGCTGGTGACCTTCGGTACCAGTATACCCCGAGCCCAGGAAGCATTTGTCACCATTGAAAAACAGATGAAAGCGGCCTTTCCGGATACCGAGATTCGCTGGGCCTATACATCAAGTATCATTCGAGAAAAACTGGCAAAAAGCGGTACGGAGATCGATTCCCCGGAGTTGGCCATGGCCAGGTTGATGGAGGATGGGTATTCCAAGGTGGCGGTGCAATCATTGCACATGATTCCCGGTGCCGAATTTCATGAAGTGTTTGTCAATACTAAACTGTTTGAGCAGATGATTGGCTGGCGGCACAGTTTTGACAAGGTTGAGGTTTCCTATCCTCTTCTCAGCAGCAATGCCGCCATGGATGCTGTTATCCACGCCATCTTGACCAATATCGTGCCCAGCGAACGTCAAGCGGATGAAGCCGTTGTGTTGATGGGCCACGGCACCCACCACCCCAGTGATGCCATCTACTTTGCCATGATGTATAAGGCGCAGCAGGCGGACAAGAACATGTATGTGGGTTCGTTGTCCGACAGCCCTTCCATCGAGGAGATCAGAGATGCCCTGGTCGAAAAAGGCATCAAGAAAGCGTATCTTATTCCGCTGATGACAGTAGCCGGCGACCACGCGATCAATGATATGGCAAGCGACGATGAGGGTTCGTGGAAGAGCGTGCTGGCCGAAGTCGGTATCGAGAGTGTCCCGGTTCTCAAAGGGCTGGCCGAGTTTGATGCCATTGTCGACATCTGGGTAGCAAACATGAAGGATATCATGGAGGAACTGCACTGATTAAGCAGATCACCTGACAAAAATGAAACTGGTCGGCATGTCGACCGGACTGCGGGGGCGAAAAATTTTTTTGCCCCTTTTTTTTTTGTAAAGAACGACGAGCCCAGTTGCAAAGAGCGTTTGCATTTTGTACATCGTGTTTTTCCCGGTAGCGTGCTGGAATCAATCATTGCGCTGATAAGGACCGGCTGTTACCATTATTAATTTTTTGTAACCGAAACCCTGCCGGGGAGAAGTAGACCGTTACGCTTTTTCCTGCGCTTTTACCGGGTTTTACCGGAGATAGCTTGCCCATGGCTCCTGGGCCCCGGAGGACATCATAATGCAGATCGATGTAAAAAACGAACCTCAGGCCGCCGCCGCATACCTGAGCAAGAAAAAACGGCTTGTCGGAACGATCAATCGTTTGTATCGGCGTAATGCCAAGGCGTCATTGGGCAATATCCTGTCCCGCATCCATCCAGCCGATCTGGCAGAGATTCTTGAAGACCTGCCTTTGGCCGATGCAACAGGGATTTTTAACGCAATTGTCGACCATGCCATGGCCGCCGACGTTTTCAGTCAGCTGTCACCAGCTTTGTGCAAGCAGGTCCTGGCGGAAACTTCCCTCGAGAAACTGGCTGGGGTGTTGAAACATCTGCCACCGGATGATCTTGCCGACCTCATCGGTGATTTACCGGACGATCAGCGTGGCCACCTGATGGCCTTGCTTGATGTAGCCAGCAAGAAAGAGGTTGAAAGTCTGTTGAAGTACGATCCGTCCAGTGCAGGCGGTATCATGACGACAGATTATTTCTCCCTGCCGCAGATGCTCACCGTTGAGGAGGCTATTGAAAATATTCGCGGTCGTGAAAATGTTGAGATGATTTTTTATCTCTATTTGACCGACGACCAGCAGCGTCTGGTCGGTGTCGTTTCCCTGCGCCAACTCCTGCTGGCCAATCCCGGTACACCGTTGCATGCAATTATGAACCGCAGCGTCCTCAAGGTAACCACCGATACCGATGAGACCAGGGTCGCCATGCTGGTGGACAAGTACCGCATCCTGGCCATCCCCGTTGTCGACAGTCAGGATGTCCTTGTTGGTATGGTGACGGTGGACGACGTCATCGACGTCATGGAAGAAGAGACAACCCGTGATATGCTCAAAATGGCGGGTACCAGTGAGTCGGAAATTTTTACCCAGTCCGCCTTCAAAATTGCCGGCATTCGTCTGCCTTGGTTGTTCGCCTCGTTCATCGGTGGAATTGGTGCGACCATGGTGATCGGCCAATACGAAGATATGCTCGCGCAAATCGTCATTCTCAGTGCCTTTGTGCCGATCATTATCGGTATGGCCGGTAATGTCGGTGTCCAGTCGGCCACGGTAGCCGTGCGCGGCTTGGCCACAGGGGCGATCAATACTCGCGATACGTTCCGACTGGTTCTAAAGGAACTGCGTGTCGGTATACTCCTCGGCACTTTTTACGGTGTGATTCTCGCTCTTTTTGGTTACCTGGTGTACGACAGTATCCTGCTTGGCCAGACCGTTGGCCTGACCATTCTGGTCAATATGACCTGTGCAGCCATCCTTGCTGTTGTCCTGCCAATGATTTTTGAGCGCCTTAAGGTCGATCCCGCCGTGGCTACGGGACCGTTTGTCACCACCGCCATCGATGTTCTCGGGGTCCTCAATTATTTTTTGATTGCTTCCCTGGTGTATCGTTTTTGACGAAACGTGCCGTAAGCAGTGCGGCCTGGCTTCTTTCTCCCTCACGTGCCCATGGTTTCCGTCCAGTCCCCTAACGACAATCAAGCAGCCCTTGAACGATCCGCGCTGTTCGTCGCTACCCTGACTTCATTCATGGGACCGTTCATGCTCTCTTCGGTGAACGTGGCCCTGCCGGATCTACAGGCTGATCTGGGATTGAATGCGGTTCAATTGAGCTGGGTTGCCACATCCTACCTGTTGGCCATGGCCACTTGTCTGCTGCCTGCGGGCAAGGTTGCCGATATGTACGGCCGAAAAAAGGTCTTCATAGTTGGCTTGCTGGTATACACGCTGGGCGCAACCAGCGCGGCCTTTGCCGGCAGTGCCACCTCGCTCATCCTTTTCAGGGTCTTCCAGGGCCTGGGAGCGGCGATGTTTGTGACGACAGGCATGGCTATCCTGACCTCCATCTTTCCCCCTCAAAAACGCGGCAGAGCAATCGGTATTTATGTTGCCGCTGTCTATATCGGGTTGTCTGCAGGACCATTTTTCGGTGGAATTCTGACCCAGCATTTTGGTTGGCGCAGCATCTT
>SKJK01000113.1 GCA_007121995.1 Desulfobulbaceae bacterium | reverse complement strand
TTTTCAACGTTCGGGAAGTATCGATATATGGCGATTTCAGAGTGTGGACGATGTGGTCAAATCCTTTGAGCTGATGGGCCGAAAGGTTCCGCCGGAATGGACTGGAAAAGATGCCACCTATTCCACGGGCTGCACTAAAGAGATGGAAATCGCCATGCAGATCCAGAAACAGTATCCGGAAATGCAACTCATTGGCCCACCTTTTGAAAAATTTCAGCGTCGTAAAGAGTATGGCGTTGGCAAACTATATGACCGTACCTTAGCCGGCAGTGAATAAGGTTCTCTGCTGGACCGGTTCGGATTTCCCACAACCAATTCATCCCCTCACAGGACCAGAACATGTACACTGAAAACGCCCTGAGTTTTCTCGATGCGACCTTTCGCAGAATATACCCCCAGGATCTGGAATTTCGTCTCCAGGCCGAAGAGCGCCTCAATCAATTAACCATGCCGCATTGGGCACTGGGCGACCTGATGGACCTGGCCGTGGATCTGGCCGGGATGACCCGTTCCATACGGCCACCGGTGGGGCGAAAAAAGGTGGTAGTCATGGTCGGTGACCACGGAGTTGCCGCTGAGGGAGTGTCGCGCTATCCAGCCGAGGTCACTACCCAGATGGTTCATAATTTCGTTCGCGGGGGAGCCGGTATCAATGCCCTGGCTCGTCTGGCCAAGGCGGAGGTGTGCGTCGTCGATGTGGGAGCAGTGGACGATTTTCCCGAATTGGTTGCCAACGGTTCGGTCATTGCGAGAAAAATCGGTCGGGGAACCGCTAATATGGTTTATGGACCGGCCATGACCAGGACCCATGCCGTCATGGCGGTTGAGGTTGGTATCGAAATTGCGAATCTGTTGGCCCCGGAAGTCGATATTTTCGGCACCGGCGAAATGGGTATCGGTAACACTACTCCGAGCGCCGCCATAACTGCAGTGCTTTCCGGCCGAAAGGTCGAGGAACTGACCGGGCGGGGTACCGGCATTGATGATCAGCGGTTACGCCATAAAATCAAGGTTATTGAGCAGGCCATTACTAAAAACCGACCTGATCCCAAAGACGGTCTTGATGTCCTTGCCAAGGTGGGCGGTTTTGAAATAGGGGCTCTTGCTGGTCTGATCATCGGAGCCGCCGCCAACCGCAAACCTGTGGTTGTCGACGGCTTTATTTCTGCTGCCGGGGCGATGATCGCCCAGAGTCTTGAACCTTTTGTCCGCGATTATCTGATCTGTGCCCATCAGAGTGTCGAACCCGGTCATGGAGTCCTTCTCGACAAATTGCGGCATCGTCCGCTGCTCGACCTCAATCTTCGTCTTGGCGAAGGGACCGGGGCAGCTTTGGCCATGTACTTGGTCGACGCCGCGGTGGCGATCCTCACAGAGGTGGCCACTTTCGATGAAGCGGGGGTCAGTGGGGCAGCCTGAGGGGTTTGTCTCTGTTTTATGTCTTTAATTTCAGTTTTTTAGTCACGTAAGTATAGGGAAATGTACCGGGCTGGCTCCGTATATTGACACCACCGGCGGATGGTGGTACAATTTTTTATACTCATTCAAAACGTGTACTTTTTAACTGGTGTCTCCATGCGATGTTACTGTGCAGGCATGATACTTGTGTTGATGACAATGGTGGGAATACAGTCCGCAAAAGCCGGTGAGGCTCAGGCCGCGTATCTGGATACCGATCATACTGGCTGTTATACCATTCCTGATCATTTGTCAGCCGAAGAAAAAAAGTGGTTCAAAGCCTTCCAGGAAGGCAACATGCTTGCCGCCGGCTGGCAGCAGATCTCAGCCGATCTTCTTGCCAGCACACCGGCTGAGGAGCATCCAGCTCAAGTCGTCGCACTGGAAAACCTGGGCCTGAAAATCGGTCAGGAATGGAGTCGTCCCAATGATATCCGCAAAATTGACAACAGTATGTTGCGCAAATGGGGCAGTCTCCTGAAAAAGACCGCCCGCGAGAATCCGCAACAACTGGCCTCTACCATTGCCTCCATTGACCAGCAGCTTGACGATTTGCTCGACTGATTATTTGCAACCAATCACTGTGTGGGTACCTGTTTGAGCTATCACCCTCCTGTATTGTAAGCAGTCCCGGGTGTTCCAGATGTGTACAGACGTGGCAGCCCGCTGTAGTCCCACTATGCAAGCAGTCGTGATCGTGTAACGATAGGTGCCTGTGACCGCTTACGATTATTTCTTTCCTTCAACACGGCACTTGAGCCTTCCCTGGTGCAGAATCACTTCCACTGTCTCGCCGGGCTGAACCTGGTTTTCAGCGGTTATCACGGAGCGTTCTGTGCCGGTTTTTCGAACTATGGCATACCCTCTGGCCAGAGTGGCCAGAGGACTGACCGCATGCAGGACACCGGCAATACGGTTGAACTGATCTTCCCGGGCCAGAAGAAGTGATTTGACTGCCTGGATCATTTTACCGTGCAGGGTCAGCAGCCTTTGTTCATCCAGAATGAGCCGATGAACAGGACTGCACCGATGCAGCCGGTGAGCCAGCAGGGTCAGGTCTCGTTCTTTGTCGGCAACAAAGCTGGTCATGGCCAGCTCCAGATTGAGGCTGAGTTGATCGAGCCGCAGGGTCATTCTGTCCAGCGGACGTGAAGCGGATTCAATCCGCTGCCGCGCCAAGGCCAAGCGCTGTTCCTGTTGTCTGATAAGGCCATTCAGGGCTCTGTGCAGGCGAGTATCAATACCTTCCACATGCCGTCGCAGGGCGACGATATCCGGTATCACTATTTCCGCAGCCGCACTGGGAGTCGGTGCCCGCAGGTCTGCAGCAAAATCGGTGATAGTGAAGTCTATCTCATGGCCTACAGCACTGATCACCGGCAGCGAGGAGCGACGGATCGCCCGTGCAAGGTCCTCGCTGTTGAA
>SKJK01000188.1 GCA_007121995.1 Desulfobulbaceae bacterium | reverse complement strand
GTGTTGATCGGCGGAGTGCTGGTGGTGACAGTGATGGGGACCGTCCTGATCATGCAAAGTTTAGGGCTGTTGTTCGAACGGATCAGCTTGGGGGCGTTTATCATCGCCCTGGGCATGCTGGTGGACAATGCCATTGTGATTACCGACGGGGTTCTGGTTGCTGCCCAGAGGGGCCAGGATAAGGTCAAGGCCGCCCTGGCCACGGTGAAGCAGACCCAATGGCCGCTTCTGGGCGCTACGGTGGTGGCGATTCTTTCTTTTGCCCCCATCGGCGCCTCACAGGATTCCACTGGCGAGTATTGCCGCTCGCTCTTTCTTGTCCTCCTGATTTCGTTGCTGTTGAGTTGGGTGCTGGCCATCACCTTGACGCCTCTGCTTGCTTCCCAGTTCCTCAAGAAGAAAGACGACGATGGGCAAACTGAACACGACCCATACAAGGGGCGCTTTTACCGTCTGTACCGCTCTTTTTTGATTGGTTGTATCCGTTATCGCTGGTTCTCGGTGGCGATTCTGCTGACAATGCTGGTCGCCTCCATCTATGGGTTTGGATTTATCAAAAAGAGTTTTTTCCCCGACTCAACGCGTCCGCAGTTCATGGTGCATGTCTGGATGCCGGCCGGCTCTTCGATTCATGCCACGGATGCCCGGGTGCGGCAACTTGCCGAGCATGCGCGGGAACTGCCTGATGTGCAAGCAGTCACGGAAATGGTCGGCACGGGGGGCCTTCGGTTTCTACTCACCTATTCACTGGAAAACCCCGATCCTGCTTATGGGCTGCTGCTGGTGGATGTGGACAATCATCGTCATATCGAAAACCTGGCGGAACAGATCAGCAACTTTGCGCTGCAAGAGATACCCGATGCGTTAGTCTATGCACAGCGGTTTGTACTTGGGCCGGGAGATCCACAAAAGCTGCAGATGCGCATTCTTGGACCTGAGCCCGAGGTGTTGCGGCAATACGCAGACCGTGCCCTGGATATTCTGCGAGCCGATCCCCGCCTGGTAGAAATCCAAGCCGATTGGCGCAACCGGGTGGATGTGCTGCGACCGGTGGTCTCCGAAGCGCGGGCTCGGGATATCGGCATCACCCGTATGGATATCGCCACTGCTTTTAAAACAGTCACTATCGGTGTGCCGATTGCCGCCTACAAGGAAGGTGATGACAGCCTTCCCGTGATCCTGCGTGCACCGCCGGAGGAAACCTCCGATCCTGACAGCCTCTACAGTGCCTGGTTCTGGAGTGTACCGCTGAATCAGCCGATCCCCCTGGCCCAGGTTATCGATGGTTTTGAAAACGTCTCGGAAGAGGCCAAGCTGCATCGGCGTAATCGCTCCCTGGCCATTACTGTCAAATGTAACACTACCGGGGAAACCGCTGCGTCGGCCTTTACCCGGATCAGTCCACTGCTCACGGAAGCCATGGCCGATTTACCGGAAGGGTATCACATGGAGTGGGGCGGGGAGCATGAAAGCTCCAGTGACGCACAGGCCGCGCTGATCGCCAAGATGCCGCCGATTCTGGCCGGTATGGTGCTGATCGTCATTGCCCTTTTTAACTCCATTCGTAAGCCGCTGGTGATTTTTCTTACCGTGCCGCTTACTGTCATTGGTGTTACCGTGGGCTTGCTGGTTTTCAATCAACCTTTTGGTTTCATGGCGTTACTGGGTTTTTTGAGTCTAGCCGGGATGCAGATCAAGAACGCCATTGTGTTGATCGACGAGATCAGTGCCCAGCAGGCTGCGGGCGAGGATCCCTTCAACGCGGTGATCAATGCGGGTGTAACCCGCTTGCGTCCGGTGGTCCTGGCTGCCCTTACCACCGTGCTGGGCATGCTGCCTTTGTTACTTGACGCCTTTTATGTTTCCATGGCTGTGACCATCATGTGCGGTTTGACCTTCGCCACCCTGCTGACCATGATCGTCATTCCACTCAATTACACCCTCATCTACCGCATCCCCAATCCGCCCTTGTCCCAGGCCTGAATCCGTGACGGCTGTTCTCATGTTTTGGATCTATTCTACTGTAATCATGTTATAAGTGCGGCGACATTTTTGACGATTCGCCTCCACCAGCCGCCCTTCGGGGCGCCCGTTCGCACGCCATCTTCATTGTCCGTAACCGTCCGATAAAGTCTACTTTAATCGAACTGCCACGGACAACGAAGCTGACGCACGGACGAACGCTCACGGATCCAGGCCAGGAGCTGGATAGACAGTCATGATGGCCGAGCCTTCGCCTCGTGCAGGTATAAGGCGACAGGTATCTCCTTCTCATAACGAAAAAATTTGACCGGATTGTTATGACGGCGCATCGTGCTGGCGCACGATGTTGACCATCGCGGCCAATTACTCGGTGGTTTTGCGTATCAGGTGCAGTTCCCTTTTAACCCTGTCGGCTTCATGGGCAATGACCTGTTCCAAGTGGCCTACGAAACGAAGCTGGAGCCCGTCCAGATGTTACGCCCATGTGCACCAAAAAGCAGGAGAACAATCTCTTACTAGAAATTAATTATTTTCTAATGGATTTTTAACATCAACCAGCTGAAATATAAATTCGAATACGTTTATTTTGACGTATCTGTTTCGCAAGATATTTTCCTTGGGCACCCTCCGGCTTTACTGGGTGCCCAACAGTTTGGAGATTCCGGCAAAATGAAGAGGGCTCCGAGTTCGTGGACTGCTCAAAGTTGCAATGAGGGAGGTTTCATGAATGACCAGGTGCAAACGTTCATCCAGGCTGCCTGATAAAGAGTATTGTTTATGAACTGCATGTTTTCAGAAGAGTTATCGCATAAAACATCGTCGAATCAAGTGTCTATGAAGGGAATGGTTGGCGACCTTAGGTGCCTCGGTCGTCAGGACAGCTTTGTCTTACATGAAACATTGGCCAACTTAGTGAGATGTTTCGATACCGACTCCAGTTGCTTTGCCGTCGTCATCTGGGACAATCATGGAGAACCGTGCGCTGTTGTATCCCGAGACACTTTGGCCTATGAGCTTACTCGTCCGTTTGCCAGAGAGCTTTTTAAAGAGAAGCCCGTTGAAATCTTTCTGCAAGAGTTCGAAACCCCTTTCCTGATGATCAGCTGCACCGATACGATCGATAAAGCGGTTGCCAGCGCCCTGGCCCGTCCCTCTCGGTATCGTTACGAACCTGTTTTCGTCCAGGGTGAAAACACTTGGTTTCTCCTCGAAACACACGATCTTTTGGCCCAGCAATGCGAGGTTCTGTCGGCATCCATTGACGAGGTCAATTCACAACGACAAAAACTAATTGCCGCGAAGTTGGAAAGCGAGCGTCTGCACGAGCAGCTGGTCGCCGCGTCACGGGATGCGGGTCGTGCGGAGGTTGCGACGGGCGTGCTTCACAATGTCGGTAATGTCTTGAACAGTGTCAATGCATCGGCCGCACTGATTAACCGAACCATGCAGGAGTCGAAGCTCGATAATCTCGGCAAGGCCCTGACCATGATTCGAGAACATGAGAACGATCTTGGTACATTCATGACCTCTGATAAAAAAGGACAAAGGCTACCCGGCTATATGATCAAACTTGGTGAGGTTCTGGTTGCTGAGCGGATGACCGTTATCGAGGAGCTCCGCTTGATGGAGCGTAGCATCGACCACATTCGTCAGATTGTGCAGATGCAACAGACGTATGCGCGATCAACATGCATTTTGGAACCTGTTCATCCGGAAGATATTATGGAAGATGCTCTACGCGTCAATTTCATTTCCTTTGACAAACACAATGTTGAGGTGCAGCGAGAGTTTCAGGAGATTGGCCTTGTCAGTCTCGACAAGCACAAGGTGCTGCAAATTCTCATTAACCTCATCAGTAATGCAAAAAACGCCTGCAAGCAGCAATCGCTGAATGAACGGTGTATCGTCGCCCGAACACGGTCTTTTCAAATTGACGGCATTCAGAAGGTTCGCTTTCAAATCGCTGACAATGGTATTGGCATCAAACCTGAAAACCTGACCAAAATTTTTGCAAGTGGCTTCACAACGCGCAAAGAAGGCCACGGATTTGGGCTGCACAGTTCAGCCAACGTTGCCCGCGAGATGGGGGGCATCCTGAGCGGTGTCAGTGATGGGCCTGGATTAGGGGCCGTTTTCACACTCGATATTCCTTATCAGAAGAAACAGAGTTCATGAGCCAAGCCTTAAGCCAAAGTGCCCGGCGTGTGATTGTCATCGACGATAATACCGCCATCCATGACGATTTTCGGAAGACTCTCTCTCGTAAATCCCACATCGTTGATCTTGACGATGATGAAGCTTTGCTTTTCGGCACTCAACCAGTCGAGTCGCAACAGCAGGAATTTGAAATCGATACGGCCTCACAAGGCCAAATCGGTTTGGCCATGGTGGAAGCGGCTTTACGAGAAGGTCGTCCGTATCAGCTGGCCTTTGTTGATATGCGGATGCCTCCAGGATGGGACGGAGTGGAGACCATCTCGCGTCTTTGGCAGGTCGACCCCGCCATACAGGTGGTCATCTGTACGGCCTACTCTGATTATTCCTGGGACCAGATTGTGCAGAAGCTTGGCATTACCGACCGGCTCCTCATTCTAAAAAAACCCTTCGACGATGTTGAAGTCTGTCAACTTGCCTCGGCAATGACCGGCAAATGGCTGGCAACGCAACTGGCACAGATCAAGATGGGCGATTTGGAAGTATTGGTTGAAAAGCGCACAGCCGAGTTGCGCGACATGGCCCTTCGGGACATGCTGACGGGTTTGCCAAACCGTCGCTCATTCAATGATACCCTCACCCGGGCCATCGCTTTACAAAGGCGCGATCCTCACCGGTTGTTTGCGGTGCTTTTTCTTGATATGGATCGTTTCAAAATCGTCAATGACAGCCTTGGTCATCTTATCGGTGACAAGCTGCTTATCACCTTTGCCAAACGATTAGTCAGCGTGCTTCGCAAAGAGGATGTCGTTGCTTTCCTGTCTGACTGCACGCCTGCTCGGGTCGGTGGGGACGAGTTTGTTGTGTTGCTTGACGGGATAAAACATCACTACGATGCCATGTATGTTGCGGAACGATTGCTGGACGTCATGGCCGAGCCGTACAAGGTAGATAACCACAACATCAAAATCACAATAAGTATTGGGGTCACCACCAGCGCCCTCCCGTATTTGTCGCCAGACGAGATAATTCGCGATGCCGACACAGCCATGTACCGCGCCAAGGCTGCCGGTAAGAACTGTTTTTCTATCTTCGACAGTCGCATGCACGAGGATGCTCTCCTCCGGATGGCCATGGAGAACGATCTTCGGCTGGCCATTGAGAATGACCAATTCCGCTTGGTGTACCAGCCGATCGTTCATTTGGACAGTGGCCGGGTTCACGGGTTTGAAGCCCTTCTCCGCTGGCAACACCCAACCAGAGGGGTCGTACCGCCACTGGACTTCATCCCGTTGGCGGAAGAAATCGGTATTATCGTACCCATCGGCGAATGGGTTTTACGGGAGGCCTGTCTGGAGTTAGCACGGTGGAGGCGCTTGCCGGACCTTGACAATCTTTTTGTCAGCGTGAACCTGTCACCGAAACAGCTTCGATGCCCGCATCTGGTCGAAAATATCCGTGACATAATCCAGGAAACCGATCTGCCTCCGGCCGCCCTCAAGCTCGAAATCACCGAAAGTGCCATCATGGATGATATGGACCTTGCCGTGATCATCTTGAGCCAAATTCGTGACCTCGGCATCGATCTGCACATGGATGATTTCGGTACCGGCTATTCTTCGCTCAGTTGCCTGCACAATTTCCCCGTCTCCGGCATGAAAATCGACCGGTCTTTTATTAATAACACCTTTGACAATCCAGACCACATCGCGATCATCAATGCTGTTATCACGCTTGCCCGTAACTTACGTCTTGAACTTATCGCCGAGGGGGTCGAAACGCTTGAACAGATGTCTATGTTGAAGAAAATGGGCTGCGATTTTGCCCAAGGGTACTTCTTTCAGCACCCCCTCTCATGCGATCAGGCTTTAGACTATGTTCAAGAACAGAATGGTAACCGATCACGAGCTGGTCCCTGAATTTCAGAATAATAAACAAGGTATCATGTTGCGGGGATAAGAGAATCGGGAAGATTACATGCAAAAGAATCTTTCTCAGTTTTCATGAGAGGTCCATTTAATGTGGTGAGCAAGTGGAACTTGAACGCTATTACACACGGACAAATCCGGCCAAGCGGAAAACCCATCATGACCCATTCACCCACTCGGCAGAAAATGGGCAAGGCGCAGGGCGCGCAACATGGCGCGCTTTTTGGCCTGATGGTTTTGCATACGTCGCAGGATCCCGTCGAGCAGCTGGACTGCAGTCATTACATGGGGGCCCTTGTTGAGCATGACGCATTCCGCTCGGTGCCCCATGGCGGCATCGGTTATTTCGGCTCGGGAAGGCATGCCTTCCTTGGCCAGGGATTCCAGCACCTGGGTCGCCCAGATCACGGGGACGTGGGCGGCCTCGCAGATCCAGAGGATCTCTTCCTGAACCTCGGCCAGCCGCTCAAATCCGCATTCAACCGCCAGATCGCCCCGGGCGATCATTACCCCGCAACACGGTGCCTGCATGGCGGTCAACAGCATGTCGGGCAGGTTCTCGAAACCACGACGGGTTTCAATTTTGAGCACCACCGCCGGCTGTCGGCCGGCCAAGGCCTCGAGGTGACCCTGGAGCTGCTCGACATCGGCTGCGGAATTGGCAAAAGACAGGCCCACCACATCGGCATGGCATGAGACAAAGCGGAGATCGTCGAGGTCCTTGGCTGTCAGGGCACCCAGGGCAAGCTTGCTGTCAGGGAAATTGATCCCCTTATCGCTGCGCAATTTTCCCCCTCCAGGCCGGGCATGGGTTATACGGACGCGGACCCGCTCCTCCTCGACTCCCTCAATGATCCCTCCGATCTTGCCGTCATCGAACCAGATGGATTCCCCTGCCCGAAGATCGGCAAAGATCTCAGGAACGGTGCAGCCGATCATTGCCGGTGTCAGGACAGAACCGGCTGAATCGTAGCTGGCCGGTCGACCGAGTACTGTGGCCGTAGTCACGGTCAGCAGATCGCCACGTTGGAGGGTGATCGGCCGCTCGGTCCGGGGCAGATCATTCACCACGGCTTCATGCCAGCCTCCATCTCCGTCTCGCCCTCGATAACGCAGGCACGTACCGGGGACGATATAAGCTGTTCTCTTCATTTCCGCCCAGCAGCCCTGCGCGGTGACATCGACAATGGTCATGTAACGTCGTCGCCCTCTGACGTCGATGCATTGCACCTGTGTTTCATGCCGTAGCCGCGCTAGCCACTCCGCAGGCACCGGCAGAATGCCGTCGGCAGGAGACGGTGGCATCGGCATCGTCGCGGCAGGATGCAACCAGAGGCGTGCCGGCGTAATCACCCTTCCGTACGCATCCGTTCGAGGACGTATCCGCAGCACCGCAGGGCCAGCCTCCAGTCGTCCGGTGCGCAGTTTAGGACCGCCAAGGTCCATCATGACCCGGCAGGAACGGCCAAGGGCCTGTTCCGCGCGGCGCAGATGTTCAATCATCCGTAGCCAGATGTCGGCATCGTCCCGGACGCAATTGATCCGCATGCAGTCCATCCCATGCTGGAGCAGGGTGTGAATCAGGCTGTAGTCGTGGGCCGCCTCGGTGGGCATGGTTACCATAATTCGCACGCCTCGCCCTGGAGTCGCTGGTCCAAGCAAACACTCGGTATGCCTGGCCAGCAGTTCGGCGCCCTGGACAAACTGAACTGTCCCTTTCTCCCTGGGCCGCAAAGGAAGAGGGGCCTCGACCAAACGGTCCAGGGTATCGAGCACGGCATCGACCGTGGCCAGCACGCAGGATTCGGCCCGACCCAACGATGAAAGTCCCAGGGTCGACAAACGACGCTGCAAGGGGCGGAGATCGCGTCGGCGCAGGACCAGGTAATGGAGAAGATTGCGTGCACTTTCACGATGGTTGGGATGGACTGCATCAAGCAGGGCACGACATCTTCCTGCCTCATTGATCATCTCCGTTCGTATGGCCGACAATTCGGCGAGTAGGGTCTCCACATCATGAAATGATGGGTGGTGCTCGGTGGCGCATTGTCGTTCGTTCATGCTTTCATTGCCTTTCTCAACATACATGGTGGCTGTCCGATTAAAATATCCCCAAATTTGCGTTCAGTGGGGACAAAAATCGATCGTTCCCGTTGTTCCACTTTCTGCCGACCCTTTTTTTACCGAATTACCACCATAAGCAAAAGGAGCACTTGCCGATCTAACCAAATTTTAACAGAAACCTCATACTATTCCGATCAATGCCCGGTACGATAGCCTCTTATAGGCACCCTTGTCCTGCGCATCGGGAAGTGAAAAATCTGCTTCAAACTCTATTTTTTCAACACGTCCTCTTGCGTATTTCGCCTGTTTCATCATCCTCTGATCTAAACCTAATAAAACCCTAATTTTTATCAATCACTGTCAATATCTGATTTGGCCGGGTCATTACCCGGCGCGGGAATCTTCACCAGTGCAGCCGGCATGGGCCGACAGGGCGTCTTTATCGCCCCTGTCACACATACCTCCTCGATTGCTCTGTTTGCTTTTGTCCGGGGCACTGGTGAAGATTTGTGCGACACATTCGATGGCAAGATGACCAGACGGCAGCACATGCCGGCCGTTAAGAGCAAAAACAAAAGGAGATTTGCAACATGGAAAAGAAGACCGTATCAAAAAAATTCTTGGCCCTGGCAGCCTTGCTGGCCCTGCCCGCACTGGCCTCAGCCCACGTGGACCCAAACCTGAAACCATATGAGCCGGTTGCCGGGGTATCGGGCAACATCAAGAGCATTGGTTCTGACTCGATGAATAACACCATGACGCTCTGGGCTGAAGGCTTCATGCGTCAGTACCCCAACGTCCAGATCGAAATTGAAGGTAAAGGTTCCGGTACCGCACCGCCTGCTCTGATCAGCGGCACCGCTCACTTCGGACCCATGAGCAGGCCCATGCGTGGACAGGAAATCGATAACTTCGAAAAACGCTACGGCTACAAGCCCACCGAGCTGCCCACCGGTATCGACATGTTGGCGGTTTACGTTCACAAGGACAACCCCACTCAGTGCCTGACCCTCCAGCAGGTTGACGCCATCTTCTCCAAGACCCGGCGTGGCGGCCATGACAAAGATCTTCGTACCTGGGGCGATGTAGGTCTCACCGGTCAATTCGCCAGCCTGCCCATCAGCCTGTACGGCCGTAACTCCGCCTCCGGCACCTACGGTTTCTTCAAGGACAACGCCCTGTTTGGCGGGGACTACAAAGATGAAGTTAAGGAGCAGCCGGGCAGCTCTTCGGTGGTCCAAGGTACCGCCAGCGAATTGGCCGGCATCGGCTACTCCGGCATCGGCTACATGACCGCAGACGTTCGCGCCGTACCCTTGGCATCCACCCCCGACGGCGCCTGTATCGCCGCCACCCCGGAGAATGCCTATACCGGGGAGTATCCACTGGCCCGTTTCCTCTATGTGTACGTTAACCACAAGCCTGGTAGCCAGCTCGATCCTCTGCGCCGGGAATTCGTCAAGTACATCTTCAGCAAGGAAGGCCAGACCGACGTGGTCCGGGACGGCTACTATCCCATCACCCAGGTGATCGCAGAAGAGCACATGGGTAAAATAGGAATCCAATAAGCAGCAACTCCATCACCTCCTCCCACTCCTGATTTCCGGTTCCAGTGGTTCGGGGCACTGTGCCCCGGCCACCGGAGCCGGAATCCCAGCATTCTTCAGGATCGATTTGGCAATTCTATCTGAGACGGCTTTACAGCATGAGCGCAAAGAACAGATTCACCGGCACCGGCCGCCGCTACACCACCAAACGCAGCGTCAAGATCATCGACCGCCTGGCCCATATCCTGATTTCCCTGGGAGGGGTGGGTACCATTATCGCGGTTATCGGGGTTTTTGTCTATCTGGCCAGTGTGGTGGTTCCCCTGTTTGCCGGGGCAGAGAATGCATTGCAGCATCAGGTTCCGGCTACGGTTCGGAGTGCTGATGATGTTGCTTTTCTGGGCACCGATGAACATCTGCTTTCTGCCTGGGCTTTGGAGCAGGAGGGGGCGCAAGCCCGTTCCTTCCGGATCGATAACGGCGAAACCCTGGTCAGCGCTAAGCTGACTGGTGGGGAAATTCCGAGCGCCTTTGCCTTTGATCCCAATGCGGAAATTCTGGCCGCCGCTTTTGCCGATGGCCGAATTCAGCTGAGCCGGATTTCCATCGATACCGAATTTTTTGTCGACGAACAGAATTTGCCGGCCAACTTGCAGAACCTGGAGGTTGGTCAGATCGCCACCTATGATGGTGGGGTGGTGCAACGGACCCCGGTGGGTCAGTTGCGCCGGCTGCGACTGGCCATTGATGAACAGCCGCCCATCGCCACCGGTCATGAGCACATCAAACTCATCGATTTTTCGGTGCTGTCCAGCGGTCCAGTGATCACTACCCTCACCACCGACGGTATGCTGCGGGTTCAAAACATTACCTCCCGCCGCAATATGCTCACCGGTGAAGTGACCGCCACGGTCAGCGGCGGTGAGATGCAGTTGGATATTGAACGGCGCGGGATCCCCAAACGGCTGATGATTTCCGGCCGAGGCGATACCGTCTATCTGATTTGGCCTGATGGCCATCTTTTGCGGGTGGACAGCCGGACCCTGGGCGATCTGCGGATTGCCGAGGAACTCTCACTGCTGCCGGAGCTTGATGCTGAAATTACCTCTCTCTCTTTTCTCATCGGTAAAACCACCCTGATGGTGGGTGATTCCCAAGGCCGGATCCGGGCCTGGTTTCGCACCAGGCCCGAGGGAGTGACCGTCTCCGACGGCGCCG
>SKJK01000092.1 GCA_007121995.1 Desulfobulbaceae bacterium | reverse complement strand
GTGGTGATCAGGGCCTGGGAAATACCCGAAGCCATGCCCCGGGCATTGCCGGTCCCGAACATGGCCATAATGTCAAAGGTCGCCATCATGCCGGAGACCGTTCCCAGCAGGCCGAGCAGAGGCGCCACCGCGGCCAGGGCGCCGATGAATCCCAGGTATCGGTCCAGGGTGCGATTGAGGGACAGGACCAGCTCGTCGATGATGTTGCGGTCCAGGGCGGGATTGCCGCTGCGTTGGTCGAGAAACCCGGTCACGAGCAGGCCGACGGCTCCTCCCTCGCCGATTGCCGGTCGTTGATTGGTGCGGATATATTCCCAGGCCAGGGGATTGGCCATGGGCCGGCGGCCGAGGCGACGGAGATACAGAGCGCGATGAGCGATCAACAGCCACATGATCAGGCTGACCAGCAACAGGGGCAGCATGACCGGACCACCGGTATGGAAGTACTCCATCAGACGGAAGAGGTGGTCACTGATCAGCATGTTGTCTCTCGCTGCTTGTGGATCATGTTGACCAGAGACACGGATTGTTCTTCCATATCACCAACCAGCCGGTCCACGGACCGATTGAGGATATTGTGCAGAAGCATCAGGGGAATGGCCACCGAAAGGCCCAGCATGGTGGTGACCAGAGCCTCGGAGATCCCCCCGGACATCAGCCGCGGATCGCTGGTGCCCTGGAGGGTGATGACGTGGAAGACGTTGATCATGCCGGTGACCGTGCCCAGCAGGCCGAGCAGGGGGGCAATGGCGGCCAGCATGCCCAGCGTGGACAGAAAGCGCTCCAACCGGGGGATCTCTTTAAGAAGCGCCTCCTGGAGCACGTTTTCCATATCTTCACGCGACAGGTTGCGCGCCGCGAGACCAGCGGCCAGGACCCTGGCAACAGGTTTGTTCTCTGCCTGACAGGCCTGTATGCAGCCGGGCCAGTCTCCCGCGGCGGACCGCGTACGGAGCGTGGCCATCGGGCCCGGGCCACGATGATGGCTACGGACAAGGAACACGGTTCGCTCGATAACGATGAGCAGGCCAAAGACCAGAATGGCGAGAATCGGCCAGACAATGGGGCCACCTCTGCCGATCTGTTCAAGAAAACTCACCTGATGGATGAGCAGTCGCAGGGCGGCGCCCCGGGAGATATCCATGGGGACGGCTTCGCTTTCGCCCTCCATATAACGGTGCAGCTGCTTCTGCATTCGTGCACCCGGCGGACGCGACAAGGCATAGAGGGTGCCGCTGGCCAGGGCATGATTGAGAAACCCGCTTTCTCCTTCAAGCCGATAGGCGGCGGTGAAGGGCCCGATGAAGAGGATATCGGCTTCAGCCTCCCTGCCGGCCCGATCGATCATCCGGCTCTGGAGCAGAGTGACCTCCCCGGTCCGCCTGATCTGCGCCAAGAGAGCATCGGTCATGGCCCAGACATCGTCCATGCCGGGAAAACGGTTGTTATCCGCCACTGCGTTCAGCAAGGAGGCCGAGTACCCCAGCGGCCCGGATTGAGGATTCTGGCTGATCAGGGTATCGATATCCCGGGCATTGACCCGGATCATGCCGACCAGTTCCCGAACCATGCTGTCGGTTTCCTCCAGTTGGGCGGTGACCTCTTGTTCTTCCTCGATCAGCTGATCAAGGTGCTCCTGCAAGAGGTTGACCTCTCCGCTCAGGCGGTCCCGATCGGCTTCCAGTTCGGCAATCGCCTGTTCCAGGGCTGTCCGGTCGCTGAGGATCCGGGCGCGGCTGCGTGCCGATTCCTCTTGGGCTGTGGCCAGTTCCTCCCGGGCTTGCTCGGCCAGGGCTTCCCTGGCGTGCCGGGCTTCCTGTTCCACAATCCGCATGTCATCGGCCAGGACCACGCCCGTATGCAGAAACAACAACAGCAGAACAAACAGGGTCATGATCCTTTTCATTGCCGCACCATCCTGCCCACCGGTACATTGAGGATTTCCACCGGCTGTTGCCTGGAGCTGATGGCTACCAGCGAGCGGATAGTCCGCAGATGGCTATTGTCAAGGGGTTGCCAGGCTTGGGTGGCGACATTGTAGAAGCCGCATTGTCGATGATCGAGGCTCAGATAGAAAAGACGGAGTCGACCCAGGCGAAAAATTTCCGCCAGCAGAGGCTCGTTGTTGACCATGATGGTCTCCTGGTGCACTTCGGTGGTGAACCCGTATTCCGCTTCCACCAACAGGGCTTCCATGAGCCGCCGATATTGCTCGGCCACGGTGACCGCCGGGTCCCCCATCATCGCCGTCAGGCCGTCAAGGCGCTGTTGTCGTTCATCGACGAGAAAGGGCGGTCCCATGGCGATCGCTTGCCGCAGGCGGTCAAGAAGATCATCGAGAAAGGGGGAGATCTCCTCGGAGATGCGGATCATGTCGGACAATTGCTGCTTTTTGCCGTCCAGTCTGCTTTCGGTGGCGGTGCTGGTCTGCCGCAGTTCTGTTCGCTGTCGCCGCAGTTCTTCGTTTTCCGCCTGAAGTTGCTCGAAGCGGGCGGTCAGTTTTTCCCGGTCACCCCGCCATTGGTCCTCCTCCTGCTGGGTGGCCTGACGGGTCAGCACTGCCTGATGAACCGGCTCCTCGATCTGCTGCCGCGTATCGGCTCCATGGAGCAGCGGCCATGGCAGCAGCAGCCAGCAAAGAAAGAGAACAGGGGGGAGGTGGGGGGGGGTGGGCCGCATGCGTATCACTGGTTCCTCGCTGCATGGGTGAATGGGCAGCAACGAAGGAGGGGTGCGGGTACGCTGGGCAGGGGCGGAAAGAGCTTGAGCAAAAAAAAACCCGGATCGAAACATTTCGATCCGGGATGTCCCTTTTTTATCCGCGGAAAAGCTATGCCGGGGTACGCTGCCGTCCTCGCAGTCGTCTCCTCAATGGTCAGGCAGGT
>SKJK01000209.1 GCA_007121995.1 Desulfobulbaceae bacterium | reverse complement strand
GGCGATGGAATTTCATGGTATAAAATACCCTGATAATCAGACGCCTCCGCACAAAAATGGGGCGCCTGTGAACGCTTAAAAGACAGGAGCGTGATAAACCACACGATTACAAACCCTGTGTGATCGGTCACCACCACCGGTATCAACCCAGGTTGCGCCTCTGTCGCCGGTGACCATTGCCTCAGACATATGCACCCGAGCACATTCCATGACGCCGAGCAAACAATTCTCCATCCCACCGGTGGTGTGTTTCACGGGTTGGCACAATTCCGGCAAAACCACCCTGGCCAGTCAAGTGGTCACAGCTCTTGTATCCAGGGGGTACAGGGTAGCGGTCATCAAAGCAACCAAGGAAACGGGACTGACTCCCGATCCCCCGGCCACCGACACCGCCAGGTATAAACGTGCGGGCGCGGACAGCGTCGTACTACTGGCTCCAGATCAACTGATTGTACGCACTGACCCACCGCGTATTGATCTCCTTTCCCTGGCTCATGCCTATTGCCGTGACATGGACCTGGTGATTGCAGAAGGATTCAAACAGGCGGACGGCGTCGACAAGATAGAGGTCCGGTACAACAAGGATGCACCTTTGCTGCGCGGCCAAGTCCCGGGAGTGGTGGCCGTAGCCGCCAACCACCCCCTTACCGATGGCCTCGTCTTCCGTCTCGATCAGGTAACGGAGATCACCGATTTCCTTATCGCACGTTTTCTCGCTGGTCCGGAACCGGAGACAGAATGGGTATATGCAACCGTCAATGGTCGCTCCATCCCCCTGCCCCAAGCGCTTCAGGGCCAGCTGGCCGCTCTCCTGCGACCCGTGCTCGATTCGCTTCCGCCATCCGGAAAGGTAGCCACCGTAGAACTGTCCCTGTGCTGTGTCCCACCGTCTGAACAGACCTCCTGAAGCGCACCCGGTGATACCAACAGAGGAGCCCGCCATGTCCGCATCCCTCAATTATCCTTCTGAAAAAGCCGGGTTACCGCCCGGAACCCTGGTTCATGTGGGCAGAGAACCGGCAACCACTGGTCGTCTGACCCTGCTCACCTATGGTCCCGATCATCTCGAAGAGTCCCAGGTCCTTTCCGGTACAGACATTGGAGACCATCGAGCCAGCGGCTCCATCCGCTGGGTTCACTGTGAAGGGCTCGCCATCACTGCTTTCATCGCTGATCTTGGCCGCCATTTCGGGGTACACCCCCTGGTACTCGAAGACATTCTCAACACCCATCAGCGCCCCAAATTCGAGGAGCACGAAGATTTTCTGTTCATCGTTCTCAAAACCCTCCGCACGGATCAGACCCTGACCGTCCACCACGAACAGATCAGCATCCTGTTGTTTGATAACCTGCTTTTCACCTTCAGGGAGCACCAGGACAACCTGTTCGCCGGTCTTCGTCAACGCCTTGGCATGACCAAAAGCCGCATCCGTTCCCTAGGTGCCGACTACCTGGCTTATGCTGTTATGGACACGGTGGTGGACCAGTATTTCACCCTCACCGACACTTTGGAAGAAGCCATCGAAACCATAGAGGATAAACTGCTGACCAAACCGGACCCAGAGACCTTTGCCACCATTCAGCGCCTCAGACGTGAACTGGTGTACATTCGCAAGGACGTCACCCCGCTTCTTGAAGTTCTCACCTCCCTGCAGCATTGCGACACACCGCTGATCCACGACAAGACTCTGTTCTATTTCCGTGATGTCTTTGACCACGTCCTCCGCGTCATCGATATTCTCGATTCATACCGCGATTTGATCAATGGCATGCTCGAAATCTATCTTTCCAGTCTGAGCAATCGCATTAATGAAGTGATGAAGGTGCTGACCGTATTCGCCACTATTTTCATCCCTCTGACCTTTCTAGTCGGCATTTATGGTATGAATTTTGATTATATGCCGGAGTTGCAATGGAAATGGTCCTATCCCTTGCTCTGGCTCATTTTCTTTCTCGTTCCAGCCGTGCTCCTGGCCGCTTTCAAGAAAAAGAAATGGCTTTAATCCACAGCCACCGAGCCGATGCTGGTGTCTGCTCCCGCCAAGGAAAATATGGGGCACAACCATTCACGGGGGACAGGTACATGATCATTGTTCCTGGTACCCCTCCGCAGCAATCAGCCGCTGCAGGCAATCAGACTGTTAAGCAGAAATAAAACAATATCACTCACAGGAATGGGATTCTGCAAAGGATCCGGACCCACTGCGTACCTGTTTACCCGTCGAAGGTTTAAAAAAGACTATCTCCGGTTTCTCTTTTCCTGTACAGTTCACAGTAAATTCAATCATTGTCAACCGAGAGATTATCCAGGTATGTTGGCCGAAGATCTTATGCATCCACATAATAAAACCGCTCCACAGGCCACTGTGCCCATCTGCAATGCCCAACCGTTTTTCCGTCCACGAGTTCTTTTCTCTGCCCCCAGCCCGCAATATCGTACCAGTGGCGGTGCTGCTGATTACCCTTATTGCCACCATCCTGACAACATGGAGCCCATCCGCAGCCGAAGAAACCATTGCTGCTGAGCCTGTATCACCGCCCATCGCGTCCCTGAAAGCCGATTCGGGCCACCATCGCTCCACAATATCTGTTCCCGACCAGACCGACAGCCTCTGGCGCGACCGCCGTGTCTTTGTCATCGCTGTTCTCACCTTTATGGTCCTTGAGAGCGTGCTGATCATCTGGCTGTTCAGACTGCTGCAGCGTCAGCGACATCTGCGCCGGAAAGCCCGTCAGGGAAGTGAACGGTTTAAAAACCTCTTTGACCTGGCCCCCTTTGCCTGCACGGTCAATGACCTTAATGGCCGCTACCTGATGGTCAATCAAGCCTTCTGTCAAAGTACCGGGGTCACCGTCACGGAGGCGCTGGGCCGCACCGGCATCGAACTGGG
>SKJK01000117.1 GCA_007121995.1 Desulfobulbaceae bacterium | reverse complement strand
CGTCAAAGATCGTTGGTACCCCTTCTTTGTATGGTCGTGGCTGCCACCATAGACAAGCTGTGCCGGGCAGCCACTTCTGGTAAAAGGGGCACCTTTGACCGCTTGTAATGCATGAGCGTGATAGAACACACAGTTATTAACCCCATGATCGGTTACAACAAAAACGGTGCCCCTCCCGCAATTATTGGATTACAAAAAATAGCAGGCCGGTCACTGACGGTAACAGCCAGCAGAATGAGGAATAGTTCCAGGTGCCGGTTGCGGCTGTCGTTCACCTGCGTCCGATGAACAGGTAGCTAAAGAGAGGTGTTGATATGCCTTACGTGAGTATTCGAGTCGCCGGAATTCTAACCAGGGATCAGAAAAAGAATATTGTGCAAGGGGTTACCAATGTGATAGCCGAAGCTGCAGACAAACCCAAAGAATCAATTCTTATTTTTATTGACGAGGAGAGCCGGGAAAACATCGCCAAGGGTGGTTTGTTACTTGATGAGTAGGCAAACGGTAACGCCGGAAGAGAAGGTGCGCCTGGAAGAAGTGCGAAGACTGATCCGCTATCATGACCACCGTTATTATGTCCTTGATGATCCCGTTATCTCCGACGGAGAGTATGATCAACTTTTCAATGAATTGCTTATACTTGAGGCACGGTACCCTGAATTTGCCAGTGTAGATTCTCCCAGTCATCATATCGGAGGAGCCGTTGCAGAGGGTTTTACGGCGGTGCAGCATGTTCACCCCATGCTTAGCCTGGATAATATCTTCTCCATTGCCGAGTTTCGGTCTTTTCAAGAAAAACTCCAGCGTTTTCTACACACAAAACAACCGCTTCGTTTTATGATTGAACCAAAGGTGGACGGCTTGGCGGTGGAGTTGGTGTACCGACAGGGTGTTTTGCACGCCGGTTCCACTCGAGGGGATGGACTGGTTGGTGAAAATATTACCGCGCAATTGAAAACCGTTAAAGCTATTCCCCTTCGATTGCAGGACGACCAGGGTTTTACTATTCCGGATGAGCTCTATGTCAGGGGCGAGGTGTTTTTGTCAAAACAAGGTTTTCACAGATTGAATCAACTACGTCACCAACAAGGAGAAGCGCTGTTTGCTAATCCCCGCAATGCGGCTGCAGGTTCTTTGCGCCAACTTGACCCTAGGATCACTTCCCGACGACCGCTTGATTTTTTTGTCTATGGTGTTGCCAATCCAGAGGTTCTCCCTGCAGAGGGCCAGGAAGCTCTCCTCACAGTCCTGTCCCGGTTTGGGTTCCCTGTGAGCCCTTTAGTCAAGGGGTGTGCACTGCCTGCGGAGGTCGAGCAGCAGTACCAGCAGATGCTGGCCATTCGGCATACCCTTGATTATGAAGTCGATGGCCTTGTGGTTAAGGTTGACGCCTTTGCCTTGCAGCGGCGCCTGGGGCATACCGCGCGGGCACCGCGTTGGGCTGTTGCCTGGAAATTTCCCGCCACGCAGGCGACCACGATTATCAAGGCTGTTGATTTTCAGGTGGGCCGGACCGGGGTGGTTACGCCGGTGGCTCTTCTCGCTCCGGTGGAAATTGATGGGGTTGTTGTCAAACGGGCAACTCTCCACAACCAAGATGAAATGGCGCGAAAAGATTTGCGGCTTGGTGATTCGGTGCTGGTGCAGCGAGCAGGTGATGTCATCCCTGAAGTGATCAAGGTTTTGCCTGAGCTGCGCAATGGTGCTGAACAGTCCATCGAGTTTCCGATCTCCTGTCCGGAGTGCGGGCATCCGCTGGTACGCATTCAAGGAGAGGCTGCTACCCGTTGCGTCAACAATCATTGTCGGGCACAGCAACGACAACGTCTCATCTATTTTGCCGGTAAAAGTGGACTGGATCTGGAGGGGTTGGGTAAGAAAAATGTTGAACAGCTTGTTCAGTCTGGATTGGTTGGTGATATCGCCGATTTCTTTTTTCTCAGTGCGGGGCCGTTAGCCAGCCTTGAAGGATGGGGAGAAAAATCGGCCCGCAATGTTCTTGCTGCCATTGAAAATCGAAAGAAGATTCCAATGGCCAGGTTTTTAGGTGCTCTGGGAATCCGACATGTAGGTGAGGTAACCGCCGGAGTACTGGCCGAACATTTCTCAAGTCTCCAAGGGCTCATGGAGGCTGACGAAGAACAGTTTCGCCGAATTGACGGCATTGGTGAACAGGTGGCTGCCAGTCTCACCATGTTTTTTCAGGATCCCCATGTGCATCGAATGATTGAACGGCTCCAGGAGGGCGGCCTTACTTTGTTGCCCTCTGGAAATAAGCAGGAACAACCCCTTGCCGGCCGTGTTTTTCTTTTCACCGGTTCTTTGCAGGCCATGTCGAGAGAAGAGGCCAAGCGATTGGTGAAGGCGAAGGGCGGCCAGGTGGCAGCCACGGTCAGCGAACGGGTGACAGATGTCGTTGCTGGGGAGAAGGCGGGTGGTAAAATAAAAAAAGCACGCGAACTGCAATTGCCGCTTCTTTCCGAAATGGATTTTTTACAATTAGTCTCCGCAGGGGAGGAATGAAAATGGAGCGTAAGCGGGTTCGTGCACGGGTATACGGTCGAGTTCAGGGAGTTGCTTTCCGTGAATACACCCGGCAAGAGGCTGTACGGCTTGGTCTCTCCGGCTGGGTTGGTAATAGGCCAGACGGGACAGTCGAGGTCGTTTGCGAAGGTGCTTCGTCCCAAGTCGATACCTTGGTCGCATGGCTTGCTATCGGCTCACCTTTTTCCCAGGTTTCCCGGGTCGAACGTACTGATGAGTCACCACGGGATGATACCCCCTCTTTTTTTGTACGGCATTTCTCGTGAAACAATTGAATGAGGATTTCCTGCAAAGGGAATGTCGGGATACTTGATGAAAAAAGTGCAGATTCCATCCGGCGAGCCGGCCG
>SKJK01000171.1 GCA_007121995.1 Desulfobulbaceae bacterium | reverse complement strand
CTTTACCTATCACACCAGGGTCGCTTCCACCGACAATAGTTTACTCGTGGTTGACTTCTATAACTGCAACAACGGCTCTTAGCTTGAATCTCTCCAATTAGAAGTCGTCGCCACTTCGGAACAACAACTGAATCTGCAAGGAAGAAAAACTTCGACCCACAAAAACAGTGCCCGGTTCATCCATCTCAACCAGGCACAACAAAAGATTCTGTCAACCTGTATCCGTCAATACGGAACCCCACTGGCATGTATCTCCGCCCCAGATCAAATCTCGGTGAAATCTGTTGGCTGACGACGTAAATATTTAACGAAACGACCTTTCTCATAGCAATTGATATAAGCATCTTCCGCACTGATCTTTTTCTTCTCCAATAACTCAAAAATAGCATCATCAAGAGTCTGCATACCGAATTTTTTTCCTGTCTGCATACTCGAAGGAATCTGATAGGTCTTATTTTCACGAATCAGATTACGCACAGCCGGAGTACAGATCAGAACTTCCAGAGCCGCCACCCTTCCCTTGATATCGACACGCTTGAACAGCGTCTGTGATACCACCGCACGCAAAGCGTCCGCGAGGGTTGAGCGAACCTGCCCTTGCTGGTTCGCCGGAAAAATCTCGACAATACGGTCCACGGTTTTCATGGCATTCATGGTGTGCAAGGTACCAAACACAAGGTGTCCGGTCATTGAGGCCTCCATGGCCAGAGCTATTGTCTCCAGGTCCCGCATCTCTCCCACTAAAATAATGTCCGGATCTTCACGGAGCGCTCCACGCAGGGCGGCGGAAAAACTCCTGGTGTGGGTGCCCACTTCCCGGTGGTTGACGATACAATTCTGGCTTTTATGGACAAATTCGATGGGATCTTCGATGGTCAGGATATGGTCCTTGCGTATTTTGTTGCATTCATCAAGGATCGCGGCCAGGGTCGTCGATTTTCCTGAACCAGTGGGACCTGTGACCAACACCAGCCCTTTGGGAAGAGAAGCAAGCTTCGAGACAACCTTGGGAAGGCCCAATTGCTCACAGGTAAGGATATCGCTGGGAATTTCGCGAAAAACAGCACCGATGCCATACTTCTGCTGAAAGAAATTACAGCGGTAACGCGCCAGACCCGGAATCTCATAGCCAAAGTCCATGTCGCCGGTTTCTTCGAAAATTTTTATTTTATCCTCCGGGCAGATTTCATACAGCATGCTTTTCAGGGCTTCATTGTCCAGGGCCTTGAATTTCACCCGTTCCATATCACCGCGAATACGCAGCACTGGCTGCTGTCCCGCCATCATATGGAGATCAGACGCACCTTCATCATTCATGAGTTTAAAAAAAGCATCAATCTGGGCCATTCGCTGCTCCTCTTCCTTACATCAATTCATATAAAAAATAGACCAAACACTGCTGGTATTAACCAGTTACACCATCAAATTCGCCCGAATATAGCTGACGATTTCTTCGACATCATCGATAACAACGAGCAAACGTAGATCATCCTCTGTAATTTTCCCGTCGAACAACAACCTCTCCCGCATCCAGGCGACAAGCCCGCCCCAGAAGGTCGAACCAACAAGAACGATAGGAAACGGCTTGATTTTTCTTGTCTGGATGAGAGTCAAGGATTCAAACAGTTCGTCCAGGGAGCCAAATCCACCAGGGAAACAGATGAACGCTGTCGAATATTTCATAAACATGACCTTGCGGACAAAAAAATACCGGAATGCCAAGGGCAGGTTCACATACTCATTTGCCGCCTGTTCGTGGGGCAGATCTATATTCAGACCGATGGAAAGACCGCCGGCCGCTGCAGCACCGCGGTTGGCAGCTTCCATGATCCCCGGTCCTCCTCCGGTAATCACGGCATATCCAGCCTGGGCCAGTTTTTCAGCAAGATCACAGGCTTTTTTGTAGTCGGGGTGCTCGGCATCGGTTCGCGCTGATCCGTACATGGTGACAGCCGGTTGCCGCAAACCGGAAAGCGTATCGAATCCTTCAACAAATTCAGAGAGAATTCGGAACATCCGCCAGGAATCCTTTTGGTCCATGGCATCAAGGCAATATTGGTTTTCTCTGAATTTCTGAAACCTCTGCTCTGCTTCCACGCCTCTCCTCCTCAGTTACCCCTTCAGCAACGTTGAATTATCCTTTTTTATTGAATCAGGTGACAGTTCGACCTGTGCCAACCGGATCCATATCTATTCCCGAACGACTAAGAGAATCAAGCTGACCAGGAATACCCTTGCGGGCTGAAAAGTTGAGCAGTAAGCAATCACAATTTCTCCCATTTTTTGCACGATCGTAACTGCCCGCCTAGAGGGGTGATGGCTGGCAGTCACGGGTGGACAAATCCGGGACACCAGCGATTGCTTACAATGCATGATTATGACAAGCCAAACTGTTACAAACCCTGTGATTGGTCAGGTTGGGCATAGTAATTCCTGGCCCGATCTCTCTGCCGTGTCGTAGCCCCCTGCATGTTTATTACCCGTACAAAATGTTTTTTTGCCTGCGCATACCGCTGTTGAGCGAGAAAAAAAACACCAAGAAGCAGATGGCTTTCAACATGGTTGCGTTTGATTCGCAGTCCCTGCTTGATGGCGTCAAATGCCTCACCGTAGTTGCCGATGGATAACAGAGCTCGTCCCAGACGACACCAATGGTCAGGGTGAAAAGGATCCTGGACCAACGCCCTGTTGCACAGTGCCAACCCGACTTCGTGCCCCTCGCCTTGTTCAACATACAAAACCCCGAGTATGCTAAGAGAAACACTGTCGCGGGGAAAAAGCTGCAGGGCACGTTGGCAGGCAACGATCGCCTCCTCCGGCCGATCAATCTCCCAATAACCCTGGCCGAGAAGACGATACAACAGATATTCTTTTTCGCTTCCCGGAAGACCTTGCCACT
>SKJK01000116.1 GCA_007121995.1 Desulfobulbaceae bacterium | reverse complement strand
TCGTGTACCCGATCACAGCCGATACAGCGGTTGACATAGACCCTGCCGCGTGGGTCAATGGTTCGGCTCAGGTCGACAAAATCTCCGGGGCTGATTCCATGCTCCAGTCCCATACGCTCTGGGTGACCATTGGTAATTGCTTCGAACTGAGGCAGCCCCTGTAAACGCTCCAGGATGGTCCGAAGTGCTTCGACAGTGAGATTGCCGTAGGGCAGTTGAGTTTTCCTGCAGCAGGGATAGACATTGCCCTCCGGATCAATGGCCACCTCCGAGCCGCTGTAACCAAGGTTGAGGAAATTGAGCCCTCCTGACCAGTTGTTGCAGAAATTGTCCTTGTACCTGGCCGTAGACAATCCGTTTTCCCAGGCACGACCGCTGGGCCACAACTTGCCGATCCAGGAATCCCGGGTTGCCCCGAAAAAACTGAATACCGGTCCCTCTTCATCCTGCCATCGGCGATCGGTGGCGGCAAGTGCCGAGAGATGCATGCCTGCCGCGGTGAACAACCCGGTCAGGTACTCCTTGATTCCGGCTCTGTCGGTATCACCGCCGTGGAAAGCGTCGATGGAGGACACTGATATCATCCATACCCTTCGTTCCAGGAGTTCATCGATGATTTTCGGGGTGAGTAAGTCCCCGCTGGTCTGGATGACCAGGCGCACCCCGTTTCCATAGCGACTGTGGAGCATGGTCAGCAGCGGGTAGAGGAGCCGTTCCCGGATCGGATCCATGAGCACCTCGCCCCCGGAAAGAATAATGCGCCCGTTTCTGGTCGGAAAGGTACCGTTTGGGTTTTGATCTTCCAGATCAATATACTGCAACTTTTCCGGTAAATTGGCAATGATGCGCGGCATGCTTGCCTTTTCCCGAACAATCAGATCATCGACTTCAACCGGGGTATAGGGCCGGAATCGGATATCATAGCAGTGGGCACATTGCCGGCGGCAGGCCCAAGTGATGACATAATATATGGATTCGAGCATAATGGGTGTCCTGTCATGAAGGTGGAGGTCCAGCTGGCATTGTTGCCGGCGGATCTGTTTAAGATTGACAAATTTTTTTTTTGTGTCAAGTTAAACCTATCGTTCGGTTTTTTTAAGGGAGGAGCGTGATGCCGTCCAAGGGAGAACAATCACGCAGAAAGATACTCAACGCTGCTGCAAAACTTTTTAACAACAAAGGGTTCCAGGCGACGACAATCAGTGACCTGGTTGCCGCCACCGGGATGCAGAAAGGCAGCCTCTATTTCCATTTTTCCAGCAAGGAAGAGATTGTCCGTGAGGTCCTTGCCGAGGCCACTGAGAGCTTCTTGACGTTTCTCGACCAGTCACTGTATGGCAATAGTCCGGGGGCACAGATCGAGTCATTTTTTCGCTCTGCCTTAGCAAAGCATCAGGCCGCGGGATTCGTAGGTGGCTGTCTTTTTGGCAATACAGCTCTGGAGATGAGTGACAACGATCCCGAGGTCGCAGGGCAAATTGGCAAAGTCTTTGATGTCTGGATCAACAGGATCGCTCAGGTTGTCGGTGATGCACAGCAACTCGGTCAGGTCAGAGATGATATTGCCGCCGAGGCCCTGGCGCGTCATATTGTAGCCTGTATCGAAGGAGGGATCATGTTGTCACGCCTCAAAAAAAATGACCAACCAATGCGGGATTGCCTCGACACTTTACGGCGTTCCCTCACGAATCCAGGATAAGAACAAGCGGGTCCGGTCAACAAGCTTTTTCTGCTCCTTCACCGCTGAACCGGATGGGTATTGTTCAGGACTATTATTTCCAAAAATTCATTGCTGCAATC
Source organism: Desulfobulbaceae bacterium (assembly GCA_007121995.1). Taxonomy (GTDB): domain Bacteria; phylum Desulfobacterota; class Desulfobulbia; order Desulfobulbales; family Desulfobulbaceae; genus Desulfobulbus. Next base: position 9,151 of record SKJK01000116.1, on the reverse strand, counting down.
AGCGGGGAGACAAACTTTACTATGACAACTCTTCTAGCCGCGGATATAGGCGGCACCAACAGTCGTTTCGCCCGGTTTCTGGCAGAGGAGGATGGCACCCTGGTTCTTGAAGGGATTAAGTGGCTGCCCACCACCGGAGTGACCTCCTTTTCCGAGTTGCTGGAGCAGTTACATACCAGTGGTTTTCCCCTCAACGTCGACAATGCCGACACAGCGGTTTTTGCTGTTGCCGGTCCGGTTGAACACGGTACGTATAGTGCGCCACCCTATATTGCCTGGGATATCGATCTCAAGCGGGATCTTGCCGGCGACCGGCGGCAAAAAACCTGGCTGATCAATGATTTTGTCGCCCAGGCGTATGCTTGCCGTTCTCCTGTGGGGTCGGCCGCCCGGCCAGTGTTGCAGGGCACAGCCACGGACGAGGGCGTTATCGCAGTGTTGGGAGCCGGCACCGGCCTGGGCAAGGCGACCCTGGTCCCGATTTCTGGCCAGGGTTTCCTTGCCTTGCCCTCTGAAGGCGGGCATACCTGTTTCCCCTTTGTTACTCCACGTGAGTGGACGTTTCAGGAATTTTATCGCGACAAGAGCAGCGAGGATGCCATCACCGGCAATCTGGTGGTTTCCGGGCGCGGTCTGCGCTATCTCCACTGGTTTCTTTCCGGTGATGATCTCGAACCGCGGCAGATATCCGCCCTGTTCGCCGAGGGCAAGGCCTCGGAAACCTTGGCCTGGACAGCGAAATTCTACGCTCGGGTTTGCCGGGATTATGCCTTGGACACCCTGGCCCTCGGTGGTCTGTATATCGCCGGCGGTGTGGCTGCGAAAAACCCGGAGATCCTTCTCCATCCCTCCTTTCAGGCTGAATTCCACGCTTCACCGACCATGGGGCATCTTCTCAAGAATATCCCGGTTTTTCTCATTGAAAACGAGGACAGTGGTCTCTGGGGCGCGGCCTTTTATGGTTGGCAGAGGCATCGCCAAGAAGGTATTGCATGAGCCACCAGGGCAGGAAAAAAAAATGGCAAAGAGTCGGTATTGTCGTTGTCCTTCTGCTCGGGGTAGCCGCCTTTTTTCTTTTTGATCTCGGACAATATCTGACACTGGAATATCTCAAGGCATCGCATGAGAGGCTGCAGGCACTATACCTGCACAACCGTGTTCCGTTCATCGCTGGGTACATGGGGATTTATATCGTTGTCACAGCCTTGTCACTGCCCGGGGCGGCGGTGTTGACCCTGGCAGGGGGCGGGTTGTTCGGTTTCTGGGTTGGTACTCTGGTGGTCTCCTTTGCCAGCACCATCGGCGCCACTCTGGCTTGCCTGGTTGCACGTTTTCTGCTGCGTGATTGGGTCCAGAACAGGTTTGGCGACAAGCTGGTCACCATCAATGCCGGCGTTGAAAAAGAAGGAGCTTTTTACCTCTTTACCCTGCGCCTGGTGCCGATTTTTCCTTTTTTCGTCATCAATCTGCTTATGGGCTTGACCAGAATGCGGATGGTCACCTTTTATTGGGTGTCGCAGGTCGGCATGCTGGCCGGCACCATGGTCTATGTTAACGCCGGTAAAGAGTTGGCACAGATTGACTCTCTTGCAGGTATTATCTCGCCCGGAGTCCTCTTTTCCTTTGCCCTGCTCGGGTTGTTTCCCCTGACCGTCAAGAAAATCTTGTCATGGTACCGTGCCCATTATAAACCTCCGCCGGCACCCGATGATCCCATGGTTCCGTAAATTGTGTACAGAGGACAAACAGCATGGCTGACTATGATTATGATATTGGCATTATCGGCGGTGGTGCCGCAGGGCTGACCGTGGCCTCGGGGGCGGCCCAGCTCGGGGCGAAAACCCTGCTGATCGAAAAAGAAGTGGCCCTGGGTGGGGATTGTCTTCATTACGGTTGTGTCCCCAGTAAGACGCTGATCAAGACCGCCCACGTTTATCATCTTATGACCAATGGAGCGCAATTCGGTCTGCCCACCTTCACCCCACCACCGGTTGACTTCCGGAAGGTTGCCGACCGGATCAGGTCAGTGATCAGCACGATCCAGCACCATGACTCGGTGGAGAGGTTCTGTCGATTGGGGGCAAAAGTCGAGTTTGGCGATCCGGTGTTCACCGACGAGCATACGGTAGACCTCGACGGCACCGCCATGACCGCCCGTTCCTGGGTAATTGCCACCGGTTCTTCAGCAGCGATTCCTCCGGTCGAGGGGCTCGACACAACACCCTATCTGACCAATCGTGACCTGTTTTCTCTTGATGCGCTGCCCGGCTCAATGCTGGTGCTCGGCGGCGGCCCCATTGCCGTGGAAATGGCCCAGGCCTTTTGTCGTCTGGGCAGTAAAGTCACGGTGATTGAGCGTGGTAATCAGATCCTCGGTAAAGAAGATCGGGACATGGCTGAGCTTGTCCGTCAGGAGCTCGAACGGGAAGGGGTCGTCTTTCGGATGAACGCCTCAGTGACCAGGGTCAGCGATCTGGGCCACGGGCGCCGGGTAGTTCTGACCAATGCAGCAGGTGAGACCGAGACCTTGGAAGGCGAAGTACTGCTCGTGGCTGCCGGCCGCGTCCCCAATGTGGCCGGGCTCGGTCTTGAACACATCAACATAGTTGTTGACCAGCAGGGTATCAAGGTGAACAGGAACCTGCGAACCAGACATAAGCACATTTATGCCGCCGGTGATGTAATCGGCGGGTATCAATTCACCCATGTGGCCGGATATGAAGGTGGGGTCGTGGTCAGCAATGCCATTTTTCATTTGCCTAAAAAGACCGATTACACCCATGTGCCCTGGTGCACCTACTGCCACCCGGAACTGGCCAGTATCGGTATGAACGAGAAAAGTGCCCGTAAGGCCGGGATCGAGTATTCGGTCTGGAACGAAGAGTTCAGCGGCAATGACCGGGCCCTGGCCGAAGGGGCAAGCGTCGGCCGTATTAAACTGTTACTGGACCGGAAAGAAAAACCCCTGGGCGTCCAGATTCTTGGCCCGCAGGCCGGGAATCTTTTGAGTGAGTGGGTGGCCATCATGAATGGCGGTGTGCGGCTGACAAAGATTGCCTCGGCCATCCATCCCTATCCGACCCTGGGCGAGATCAACAAACGGGTGGTCGGCTCGGTTTTTTCTCCCAAGATATTTTCCAACACCGTTCGCAAAGGTCTCAAATTCTTTTTCAGCTTCAAGGGTCGGGCCTGTACCTGCGAACCGGATGATAACAAGCAGGAGGAATCACGTTGAGCATGTAACGGCTGCGTCAGGAGACAAATAAGCAGGTTGAACCGGAGGTCTCATACCATGACAGAACAGCAACGTCTTGAAGCGCAGCGGCTTGGGGTTGAAGATTGGCGTTTATGGGGGCCATATCTCAGCGAGCGGGCCTGGGGCACTGTGCGGGAGGACTACAGTCCTGATGGTGAAGCTTGGGAGTATTTCGATTATAATCAGGCCTGTTCCCGCGCCTACCGCTGGAATGAAGACGGTATCGGGGGCATCTGTGATACCGGACAGCGGTTATGCCTGGCGGTTTCCCTTTGGAATGGTCGCGATGTCATGCTCAAGGAGCGATTATTCGGCCTGACCAATGCGCAAGGGAACCACGGCGTGGACGTCAAGGAGTGTTTCTTTTACCTGGACGCCACCCCGAGCCATAGTTTTATGCGATTCCTTTATAAATATCCCCAGAGGGCATTCCCCTACGATGCGCTGAGGGAAGAAAGCGGACGGCGGTCGCGCACTGATCCGCCTTTCGGCATTCTTGACACGGGTGTTTTCGAAGAGGATCGATACTGGGATGTGGAGATTGCCTTTGCCAAACAAACCGCTGAAGCGATCTTCATCCGCATACGGGTCAGCAATCGGGGGCCGGAGACCGCAACCCTGCATGTCCTGCCCACCCTCTGGTTCCGGAATACCTGGTCCTGGCAAGAAGACGGGCGGGAGGAAAAACCCGAGCTGCACCTTGCCGACGCCGGTACGTCGGCCTGGGCGGTAACAGCACGGCATGGCAGCCTTGGCAATTATGTTCTCTATGGCCGGCAGGCGGCGGACATCGTCTTCACGGAAAATGACAGCAACCTGGAGCGGCTGTTCGGTGTTGCCAATCCCGCACCGTATGTCAAGGATGCCTTCCACCGGCTGGTGGTTGAGGGAGAAAGAGCAGCAGTCAATCCCGCCTGCATTGGAACCAAGTGTGCTGCCTGGCATGAGGTCACCTGTGCCGCTGGCGCCGAGGCCACGGTGGAGCTTGTCCTGACAGCCCATGCAATGACTGCTCCCTTTGCCGGGGTGGACGAAGTTTGGCGCCGACGGCGGGAGGAGGCCGATTCCTTTTACCGTGACCTGGTTCCCGACGCCAATGATGAAGACGCGCTCATCTTTCGTCAGGCCATGGCCGGCATGATCTGGTGTAAGCAATTTTTTCATTACGACGTCGGTCGCTGGCTGGATGGTGATCGGATTCCTCCCCCTGCAGCACGGAAACAGGGCCGCAACCGAAACTGGCGGCATCTCGAGGCCGCGGATATCATCTCCATGCCGGATAGTTGGGAGTATCCCTGGTTTGCAGCCTGGGATCTGGCCTACCATTGCATGGTGTTTGCCCATCTCGATGTCGATTTCGCCAAAGAGCAGGTCGAAGTACTCCTCACGCACCGTTATCTGCATCCCAATGGCCAAATCCCTGCTTATGAATGGGGTTTTGATGATGTCAATCCACCGGTGCATGCCCTGGCTGCCTTGAAGGTATTCCGAGCCGATCGCAAGCAGAAGGGACAGGGCGACCTGCAGTTTCTCCTTCGTGTTTTCAATAAATTGACCTTGAATTATTCCTGGTGGCTGAATCGCAAGGACAGTGATGGCTTGAACGTCTTTGAAGGCGGCTTTATGGGGCTGGACAACATCTCCGTGTATAATCGTTCCCAGGCGCTGCCCCCGGGGTACAGCCTGAAACAGGCAGACGCAACCGGCTGGATGGCCATGTTTGCCTTGAACATGACGGCCATAGCCCTGGAACTGGCCCAAGAGCAACCTGAATACGAAGAGATGGCTATTCAGTACTACCAGCATTTTCTGGCTATCGCCAATACCATTGCCGGACATTCCGCCGCCACCCCTTCTCTGTGGGACCAGGAGGACGGTTTTTTCAAGGACCTGATCATAACTCCGGACGGAAGTTGTCACCGTATAGACGTCTATTCCTATGTCGGCCTCATCCCGCTGTTTGCCACTGAAATCGTTGCAGCGGAGATCCTTGCCAAGGTGCCGCGTTTCAAGGCGCTGCTCGATGACCATATGGGGGGACTGTTCGACGGCCATACCATCTGTGCCTGTCCCACCCACACCAACGAACACGGCGAACGGTTACTTGCCCTGGTGGATCACACCATGATCCCTCCTCTGCTTGAACGTCTGCTCAGTGAAGAGGAGTTTCTTTCCGATCACGGTATCCGTGGGGTCAGCAGGATTCATAGGCATAAGCATACATTGGGGGAGTTACCCGGGGTTGGTGAAGCCCTGATCACCTATGAACCCGGCGAATCGCAATCTCCCCTGTTCGGTGGTAACTCTAATTGGCGAGGCCCGATCTGGATGCCGATCAATTATTCGATTCTTCAGGCGCTGACCAAGTTCCATCGCTATCTTGGACCGAATTTTACCGTGACGTATCCCGGGCCGGAAAAGGAGCGGCTCAATTTACAGGAAGTGACCAATCGCATCGCGGAAAAGCTCATCAATATCTTTCGTCGTGACCGCCAGGGGCGAGTTCCCGGACTTCCAGCGGCGACTCCCTTCCAGGACAATCCTCAATGGCGGGATCTGCGCCTGTTTCACGAATATTTTCATGGAGAAACCGGTCTCGGGCTGGGTGCTTCTCACCAGACCGGCTGGACCGGTCTGGTCGCCAATCTCATCAAACGTCGGTACGAATTGAAATCCGATATAAGGAAATGTGCATAAGCAAGACGTGGCAGGTCGTTGCATGACAAAAAAGATCGTGCCCGGCAATCAAGATTCCAATAACTCCTGAAGGAGGATGATATGCAAATCGGTATGATCGGTCTTGGGCGAATGGGTGGTGATATGGTGCAAAGACTGCTGCGCCAGGGTCATGCCTGTGTGGTATATGGTCGGCGGGCTGAGGCGGTTGAGCCTTTTGTTGAGGCAGGAGCTGTGGGTACCCTGTCCTATGCAGAATTTGTCGCCCGACTGGCAACCCCGCGGGTGATCTGGATGATGGTGCCGGCCGCTGCGGTGGAGGGGGTGATTGACACAATCGCCCCCCTGCTGGAAGCCGGCGATATCCTGGTCGATGGCGGCAACTCCAACTATCAGGACGACATCCGCCGGAGCAGCACCTTGCAGGCCAAGGGCATCCGCTATCTGGATGTGGGGACCAGCGGCGGAGTATGGGGACTTGAACGAGGATATTGCTTGATGATCGGTGGTGAGCTGGAAGCAGTGCAGACGCTCGATCCTGTTTTCCGAGCCCTGGCCCCGGGAAGCAATGCGGCGCAACCAACTCCCGGGCGTAGCCAAGGCAGTTCCACTGCGGAGCAGGGGTACCTCCACTGCGGTACCAGCGGGGCCGGTCATTTTGTCAAAATGATCCACAACGGCATTGAATACGGCCTGATGGCCGCCTACGCCGAGGGGTTCAACATCCTCAAGCATGCCAATGTGGGCAGCAGGCAACAGGAAAGAGATGCGGAAACAACACCGCTGCGCCATCCGGAGCATTTTCAATATAATTTCAATCTGGCCGACATCGCCGAAGTATGGCGGCGGGGTAGCGTCATCCCTTCCTGGTTGCTTGATTTAACCGCTCAGGCACTCAATGAGAGTCCCGAACTGGACGGGTACTCCGGCAGGGTTTCTGATTCCGGCGAGGGCCGCTGGACCTTGAGCACCGCCATTGAGGCCGGAGTGCCGACGCCGGTGTTGAGTACGGCTCTGTATCAGCGCTTCAGTTCGCGGGGTGAGGCCGGGTTCGCTGATCAGCTGCTTTCCGCCATGCGCTATCATTTTGGCGGCCATGTGGAAAAAACGACAAATAAAGAGAAGTGAGCATGACCATGCAGACACAACTTGACCCGACGATTCTCGTCATTTTCGGGGCTGGCGGCGATCTGACCCGGCGCAAACTCGTCCCGGCGTTGTATAACCTCCTGCTTGACAGGCAGTTGCCGGAGCGCTTTGCCATTGTCGGTGTAGCCCGGAAAAACCTGGAGAACGATGTCTTCAGGGAGCGGCTCCAAAAAGGACTGGACCATTTTTCCCGACGGGGAGAGGTTGATGCCTCGGTCTGGGATACTTTTGCCGGCAATATCTCGTACCTCTCTGAAGACCTGACCCATCCTGACGCCGGTTCAGCACTTCGGGCCCGTCTTGAGAAGATTGAAGGGGAATGGGGGGTACGGGCCAACCGGATCTATTATCTGGCGGTGCCGCCGGCCATGATGCAGCCGGCTGCAATCATGTTGCAGCGGCTTGGCGTCTGCCGGGATTGTGCCCATGATCGTCTGGTGGTGGAGAAACCCTTTGGCCGTGATCTGGCCTCGGCCCGTTCGTTGAACCATTTTCTCAATGACCTGTTTGTCGAATCACAGATCTATCGGATCGACCATTATCTCGGCAAGGAAACGGTCCAGAATATTCTTGCCTTCCGTTTTGCCAACTCCCTGTTTGAACCGATCTGGAATCGGCGTTATATCGATCATGTCCAGATTACGGTGGCGGAAACCGTTGGAGTCGAGAATCGTGGCGAATATTACGATCATGCCGGTGCCCTGCGCGATATGGTCCAGAATCATCTTCTCCAGATCCTCTGCCTGATCGCCATGGAACCGCCGATCACTTTTGACGCCGATGATATCCGTAACAAGAAGGTGGACGTGCTTCGGGCCATTCGATCGATCCGACCCGAGGACGTGCATCGGGTCGCAGTGCGCGGCCAGTATCTCAAAGGAAGCGTTGCCGGTACAATAGTGGCCGGATATCGGCAAGAGGAGGAAGTTTCGCCAGTGTCTAACACTGAGACCTATGCTGCTTTTACCTTTCATATCGATAACTGGCGTTGGCAGGGGGTCCCTTTTTATCTGCGTACCGGTAAGCGACTTCCGGCCAAGGTCTCCGAGGTCGCCGTTGTTTTCCGGTCGCCGCCACACCAGTTTTTTCCCTCGGCAGCGGTGGAAAGTTGGCAACCCAACCGAATAGTTATTCGTATCCAGCCCCAAGAGGGTATCGGCACCATGATCCAGGTGAAACAGCCCGGCACCCGGCTGCTTCTGGGGGGTGCAGAAATGAAATTTCTCTACAGCGATGCCTTCAAAACATCCGCCCCTGAGGCCTATGAAACGTTACTGCTCGATGTCATTCGGGGTGATGCCACCCTCTTTATGCGAGCCGACCAGGTGGAAAGTGCCTGGCAGGTGGTCGCGCCGATCCTCGAGGCCTGGGAAGCGGTCCCGGCAACGGATTTTGCCAATTACCCCGCTGGGAGCTGGGGCCCGGCGGCAGCGGACCTCATGGTAGCCAGGCAGCAGCACAACTGGTTGCAGCCGGCCCAGACGGAAGAGACCTGACAATGAGTCGCACGCCGGTCAGGGAGCGCTTCTGGCAGAATGCCTACACATGAGAATCAGCTGTCGGCCGTTGCTGAGCATAATTATCCCGACCCTCAATGAAGCCGGTTCCCTGCCGTTGCTGCTGGCTGATCTTGCAAAGCAGCAGGACTGCTCTTTTGAGGTCCTGGTTGGTGATGGTGGGTCTGTGGATGCAACCCGTGCCGCGGCCGAGGCATCTGGGGCGCAATGGGTGAGGGCCAAGCGAGGTCGGGGAGCGCAGATGAATGCGGCGGCCAAACGGGCCAGGGGCATGTATCTGCTGTTTTTTCATGCCGATAGCAGAATTGCAGACCCCTTGCTCCTGGCAAAGGCCCTGAAAACCATACAGGATGCTGCTCTCACAACCCCTTGGGTTGCTGGTCATTTCCGCCTGCAATTCATACGTTCGCAGCCGGGCAATGCCTTGGCCTTCCGTTTTCTCGAAGAAAAAACAGGATGCAATCGGCTCAATACCACCAACGGTGACCAGGGTCTGCTGCTGACGCAGCATTTTTTTTTTTTTTTTTTTGGATTTGACGACCACCTGCCCTTT
>SKJK01000191.1 GCA_007121995.1 Desulfobulbaceae bacterium | reverse complement strand
GTCGGGTGGCAAGAGGTCGGCATCGGTCTTGCCGAGGATACGGGATGCGGGAAACGGAGCTTCATTGCAGATCCAGGTGTAGCGCAATGCCTTGTCCTGGTTGGCAATGACAATGGGCACGGTTTGCAGGGCCACGCGCATGCGTTCTTCGTTCAGGCACAGGGCATCCTGGGTTTTCTTGACCTCGGTGCACTCTACAAAGGTGATCACCGCGCCTTCGATGATGTTTTCCGTGGTGCGATAGGGCCAGATACGCAGCTGGTTCCAGGTGCCGTCTGTTGCCTGCACTTCTTTCTCGATGGGTCTCAGGGTATCGAGCACAGCCTGGGTATCTGCTACCAGGTTTTCGTACTTGACCAGGTTGGAGACAATATGGCCCACCGGGCGACCGATATCGCCGGCGATCAGATTGATGATCCTGGTGGCGGCAGGGGTGAAACGCTGGATACGGAGCTGATGATCCACCAGGATGGTAGCAATGCCCAGGCCGGCCAGGAGAGTGTTCAGGTCGTTATTGGCACCGGACAGTTCCTGAATTTTATTCTGCAGCTCGGCGTTGACTGTAGTCAATTCTTCGTTGACTGATTGAAGCTCTTCTCGGGAGGTTTCCATCTCCTCGTTGGTGGATTGCAACTCTTCATTGATTGATTGCATTTCCTCGTTGGCTGATTTCAGCTCTTCGTTGGATGTCTGCAGGTATTCTTCCTTCATCCGCAGTTCCTGTTTGAGGGCCGCAATACGTGGTTCAATGTCCGGATCTGCAGTATCTGGGTCGCCAAAGATGAGCCGGCTTCTCAGCCGTAATTGGTCCTGGTCCACGGAAGACGGCGCTTCCTCGAGGATCACCAGGTAGAGGAATTGCTCAACCGTTGCCGTGCCGGCGAACACCGGACGAATGGTCAGGTTGACCAGGGTGGAGTCGCCATTGGTTTTGACCAGCAGGCCAGGGCAGCGCTCCGTCTTTTTTCCCTGAATTACTTTATGCAGGGATGTGGCCAATTCGTGTTGCAATCCTTCCCGGGCCATTTTGACAATGTTGTTGTTGCCTGTCTCTCCCGAAGCCGGCTCCAGGTACATGCCGGTACGGCCGTGGATGTAGAGAATATCACCCTGATCATTAACGAGAACACAAGCCGGAGCGACCTGCTGCAGGATCGTCCGCTCGGTCAGTTCACGGACCAGTCTTTTCTGCGGAAAAGGGTTTTTCGGACCAGCGGATTGGGGGTGGACCGGATCTGTTGTCATGTTGGGAAGAAACTGGTTCAAAGTGAGGCGATGCATACCATGTACATCTCTTTTGTGCTGATACAGCCGCGACTGGCGGTGCCGTACCGCAAACAGGTCTCCCATGTCGCCCACGGTTTCCGAGGTACCGAGAAACAGGAAGCCGCCAGGGTTGAGTGCATAGTGAAACAGGTGAATGAGTCGTTTCTGTTGATCGCTGTTGAGGTATATGAGCAGGTTGCGGCAGCTGATGAGATCAATTCTGGAAAAAGGCGGATCACGGATCACATCCTGTTCGGAAAAGACCAGCAGGTCGCGGATGTTTTTGTTGACCAGATAGGAACCGTTGTCTTCAAGGGTGAAAAATCGGGCCAGTCGTTCCGGGGTAACGTCGATGGCAATCCCGGCCGGATACAGACCGATTCGTGCCGCGGCTATGGCGCGGCTGTCAATGTCGGTGGCGAAAATCTGCACCTTGTAACTCTGGTGTAAGGACTCCTGTTGTTCCTGGAGAAGGATGGCGATGGAATAGGCTTCCTCACCGGTGGAGCAACTAGGCACCCAGACGCGAATAGTGGCTCCCGAGGGTTTGTCGGCAAACAGTTGCGGAATAGCCTGTTGGTTGAGCACATTGAACGCATCGGGATCGCGAAAGAAATTTGTAACTCCGATAAGCAGGTCGCGAAAGAGTACTGCCACTTCGTCCGGCGTTTGCTGCAGGTACTTGATGTAGTTGTCAATGGTTTCGATCTGGTTCAGGGCCATGCGCCGTTTGATCCGCCGGTGAATAGAGCTTGGTTTATAGGAGGAAAAATCGTGTCCGGTCTGGTCGCGCAGGAGGAGAAAGATTTTTTGCAGAGTATGACCGGTCCCAAGTTCAGGGGCTGCAGTGTCCAGTGGGGGCATGCCAAAGGCATGGGCTGCATACGCAATGAGTTGGGCGGGCATTTCAGCCGGCGGCAGTTCAAAGTCCACCATGCCGGTAGCCAGGGCGTTGCGCGGCATGGCATCGTGCTCGGCTGAATCAAGGCTCTGGACCATGACCATGCCGCCTTCGCCTTTGATGGCCCGGACGCCCTGCGTGCCATCGCTACAGGTGCCTGTCAGCACGATACCAATGGCCCGTTCCCGCTGGTCCTGGGCCAGAGAACGAAAAAAGAAATCAATAGGCAACCGCTGGCCACGCGGTGCCGTGGGCTCCATCAGCAGGAGCTTGCCGTTGAGATAGGCCATGTCGCGATTGGGCGGGATGATGTAAATACAGTTGACCGCGACCTGCATACCATCTTCAACCTCGAAGACCTGCATGCGGGTGTAGCGCTGGATGAGTTCGGTGAGGATGCTTTTGTGATCCGGAGCCAGATGCTGCACCAGCACAAAGGCCATGCCCAAATTGGTGTCAGCGGGCATGCCGGAAAAAAAGGCTTCAAAGGCGACCAGGCCGCCGGCGGAAGCGCCGATACCGACAATGGGAAAAGACGGCTGCTGCGGTTGCACCGGCTGAACAATTTGCGGCAGAGTAGTGGTGCTTTTGCGCAGTTTTTTTTTCTTCATGGTCTGCCTCCAGGAGTCATCTCGTAAAACCGAGGAAAGCAGCAACGCACCTGTTCACCCCTTTCTGCCCTTCTGCTCGCTCTGACATCGGGATCAAGTGGATATATAACCTACCTGTTAAGCCCTTGTTAATCCTCTATTGTGCTCTGCGGACTCTTCGCTCATAATCTTCATGGCAAATAAAAACTGAAACCGTTTATCGTGAGCAATAAACTATCTAGACTCTTCATTTTTGTCAATATTGACGCAGGTTTTCACAGCTGAAAAAGCAGGCGGACACTACTTGAATCCGAGACGGCAGCCGGGCTCTTGCTTTAGATATATATTTTGCTGCAATCAAATTACAAATGCGGCGATTTTCATTGCAATATGTCTCACCCGCTGCCCTTCGGGGCGTTCGTCCGCACGCCATCTTCATGGCCCGTAACCGTCCGATAAAGTTTACTTTAATCGAACAGTCACGAACAACAAAGCTGACGCACGGACAAACGCTCACGGATCCGGGTATTATTACAGGATTAGATTTGACAGCGCAACAAAGAGTCAGGAGAAGAGTACCGTTTCTGAATGGACACGAATGAAGGGAAAGAGTTTTGGCTGAAGACAATACGAATACGAATGACAATCCCCGTTCATGCCTCTTCTCCTGCCCGCCTGCCGAGTTCCGCCACCCGCTGTTTCAATGCATCCATGATACATTGGTGCGGATCTTCACCTTCGCCTTCTTTTCGCAGTTCTTCGGAAGAAACCGGTTCGCCAAAATAGACAGTTATCTTTTTCGGTCGGATCAAAAGGCTGCCCGGCGGCATGGCTGAACGGGTTCCGGCGATATAGACCGGCACTACCAGACAAGGCCTTTTGACCAGAATCATGCCAAGACCGGGAAGGAAGGCGCCAAGTCGACCGGTACGTGAACGCGCACCCTCGGGAAACCAGATCAGGCTGCGGTTTCTTTTCAGGACCTCCGAGCCATAAGCCAAACCTGTACCTGGTTTACGCAACGGATCCACCGGGAAAGCGCGGGCCAGACGGGCGAAGAAGGTGGTGAAGGAATTGGCAAAGGCTGCGTCAGCCAGCCCTGCAACCTGAGTCTGCCGCAGCACATTATAGGGAATCAGCGCCGCCAGAACGAAAGGATCGAGAAAGCTTGCATGGTTGGGAGCAAAGACCACCTGTTTATCTGCCGGAATGTTGCCGACTCCTTCGGTGCCGGCACGGAACCAGACCAGAGAGAACACTTTAACAAACCAGTGAACCAGCCGAGCCGTAGCGCGTTGGCTTCCGGAAAGGTCGCTCAGCCACTGTTCGCTCTCGTCGTCCAGGAATTTTTCTGGATTTTCCACCGGATGAGCATGCTCCTTTCCGGTTTTTTCTTTCTCCTGTTGGATTTCTTTAAGCAGGTCGCGGACGCTCTTGATGCGGACCCTTGCCTCCTCGTCAAGATCTATTCCGGTTTGTCCAAGAAGTTCCGTGGACAGATTCAACCAGCCAATGGAGTCCACCCCGAGGTCGCTGCCCAGATCTGCATCGGGAGAAAGACCGCGTTTGGGAAAGCGTTTGACCAGCAGATCCCATGTGGCAGATGCTCGCGGATCGTCAAGGAGCATGCGGTCCTCGGCGTTCATACGCTCCGGCGGCATCGGCGCCAACCCTTCATCCTCGTCCTTTTCCTGAGCGCGCCGGTAGTGCTCTTTGAGTTTATGCCGCTTGATTTTGCCAAGACGCGTACGTTCGATAGAGTTGTGTGAGACCACCACCTCCGTAGGCTGCATGTAGGAAGGAAGCTGGCCTACGGCCTCACTTACCGCCCGGTGTGCTGCCTCATTAACCTCTGCCCCGTCCGAACGAATATTGCTTGTGTGGGGAACAATCAGGGCTTTGATCTCGCCATCCTGGGCCATAACACCTGCTTCCTTAATATAAGGGTGGGCATCAATGGCATGTTCCACCTCGTCGGGCTGCACGTTTTCTCCGCCACGGGTGACAATCATGGTCGAGACCCGGCCCGTAACCATGAGCCAGCCGTCTTCTATGCGACCTAAATCGCCGGTTTTAAACCATTGATCATCGGTGAAAGTGTCCCGGGTCTTTTCATCCAGGTGGCGGTATCCGGCAAATACTCCCGGGCCCTTGGCCTGAATTTCACCTCCTTCATGCTGATGTCCCTCTCCCTCCGGCCGAGCGCCTTCATCAATGCGGATCTCAACCCCTGAGAGCGGCTTGCCTACGCTTTGCATGCGGCCGGATCCCGGAGGATTGATAGTGAGAATGGGTGATGTTTCAGTGAGTCCGTAGCCGATAGCCACTTTCCAGCCCAGCCCCTCCAGCCTCCAGGCGAGTTCCGGATCAAGCGGAGCACCACCCGATGCCAGAACCTTAAGCTGCTTGCCAAACTGCTGGTGCAGTTTGCCGAGCAGTAATTTGCCAATCCGCAGATGAAGAGTTCGGCGGCAGAACATACACAACTTCAGGGTAAGGCCGCCGATCATTTGAGCAGTGTATCCAGCGGCTTGGATACGGCTCTCGACCCCGGAAACCAAAGCTTCATAGAGTCTGGGCACACCAACGATGAGCGTGGCTTCGCCATCATGGATAGCACGTGCCATCTGGGTGCCCGAGAGAGCACGAGGAAGAATGAGCGCTAATCCCAGAGCTAACGGGGCGAGCATGCCTACCACAAAAGGATAGACATGGTGCAGCGGCAGGGGAAGAAGCAGCCGATCGCCTTCGCTAACAATACCGGATTTGATAAGGGCATTCAGCTGAAAGACAAGATTGGCGTGCGAGAGCGGCACCCCTTTGGGTTTGCCTGTAGTGCCCGAGGTATAAAAGAGTGCGGCAGTGTCTCGGGCATCGATTTCCGGCAGGGTACCGGAACTCGCGTCAGCTATGGAGAACCAGCTTTTATCTTGCCTCTCATCACGATCAGTGAAAAGAATATCCGGATTACGTTCGAGGTTAAGCTCCTTCACTCGTTTGGCCTGTCCCTGTGGTGCAAACAGCAGAGCGGGTGAGGCATCGTTGAGGACATGGGCAAGATTTTCCCCATCGAACTGAGGGTCGATGGGCATTATTGTCGCACCGCTGTGGATTACGGCCAGGGAAATCAAGATGCTCTGGTAACGGGTTTCAGCTATAACACCCACCACTTTGTCAGGTCCGATTCCCTGAGCGGCTAGTCCTCCGGCTAAGCTGGTAACCTTATCGTAGAGCTCGACATAAGAGAAGCGGTGCGTCTTGTCGTCGCCGAACTGGACAAGACATTCCTTGTCTCCCCGCTGGCGAAAACTTTGCATCAAGTCCTGTAATGTTTTGAATTCTTTCATAGTCTGTTCCGAACTTCCGTCCATTTCTGCCTGAACGCTGTCGATAGTCACAACGTACCACCTGAAATCAAGTCGAAATTTTCAAGTACCAGCACCATTGTGAGAAGAGTCAAGCCGCAGGAAATGAGAACAGTGGGCAGGCTCGGCACGGAGCAAGAAATCCACTACAAATAAAGCAACCTCCAGCTGGTTTGCAGTACAATTATCTATGAGGCCCGATAAAGAGATAGTCCCGGTGCTCCATCTGGCTGTGACAGCTAATGCACATTCCAATCTTTCCGGCGTTATCGACTTCCTTGTCTGGGGTGTGCACAATCCAGAACCAGTCTCCGGCTTCGGGATTATACCCTTTTCTTTTGTACATGCTGGTCACATTTATGAGTTCTTTGTCAGCGGAATAATTCTCTTTTACTATTATGGAACCATCCGGCATCCCCTGTTCCAGCATACCTTGCTCAATTCCCTTCAGGGCCTGCTTATTGACGTAGGTGGTGAGCAGTACTCCGTGCGGCTCCGTGCCTTCGTACATTTTTTCAGTACCCGGCCACAGGTCCCACTCCTTATATGGCTTGACTTCAGTGATATAAGAAAGAAAATCCTCTCCTCTCTCGGTTATGTAGGAAAGAAAGTTCTCTTCAACTTCGGGCTTTCCTTTGGCTTTATCCACAGCCCAGACCAGCGCGGGGATCAAGAAAAAAAGCAGCAGCAATAAAATTGTCAAGTTGTACCTGTTGCGAGTTTTCATACTTCCTCCTGCTGTTTAAACTTATAAACAAGATACTGTGATCAGTATCATTCGAAAAATAATTCGTACTATAAATTCCAATAATTACAAAAATATACAATAGAAATATAAAGCATATATTTATGATAGAAAAATTATCTTATACGAGTAGTGGTGCTTTTGCGCAGAGCTTTTTACTTCATGATCGGCTTTCAGCAGTGATTTCGCACAGCCGAGGAAAGCTGGAACATGACGGTTACACCCTTTCTGCCTTTCTGCCCTCTCACATCGGGACCAAGGAAACACATAACCTGCCGGCTAAATCATTGTTAATTGATCATTGTGCCCTGCTTTCTCTTCGCTCGTAACCTTCATACCAAAAAAAGCTGAAACCTTTACTCAGAAAAAATAAAAGACCTGCACCCTCAGTTCTTGTCAACATTGTGCAATGCTTCGCAGGCGAACGGTTGCCAATTGGTCTCTGCACGGTTGCCGATTGGAGCGGATGTAAAAAAACGTGCGTCAGGGGATATTAAACAAACCTCAACCACCATGCCCGTCATTCAGTTTTAACGGGTAGAAAGACTACCTCTTTTATACTCTTTTTTTCATCAT
Organism: Desulfobulbaceae bacterium; assembly: GCA_007121995.1. GTDB lineage: Bacteria > Desulfobacterota > Desulfobulbia > Desulfobulbales > Desulfobulbaceae > Desulfobulbus. The sequence continues at coordinate 3,509 of SKJK01000191.1, read as the reverse complement.
TGATATTGTATCTCACCTTGTGAATAATAGATCTGTTCGTTTATTGTCAGTTATTTTGAGAGAAGAAACAGGAGGTTTCATTATGAAAGAAAGTACCCGAAAACCTACAACCAACGACGCTGGAATACCTGTATCAAGTGATGAATTCTCACTGACAGTTGGCCAGGATGGTCCGATTTTGTTTCATGATCACTACCTTATGGAGCAGATGGCCAATTTTAACCGCGAAATGATACCGGATCGCCAGCCTCATGCCAAAGGGTCTGGAGCCTTCGGGCACTTTGAAGTGACTCAGGACGTCAGCGCATACACGAAAGCAGCGCTGTTTCAGCCAGGAACCAGAACAGATGTGCTGGCTCGCTTCTCCACCGTTGCTGGCGAGAGCGGCAGCCCCGATACCTGGCGGGATGTGCGTGGTTTCGCCCTTAAATTTTATACCAGCGAAGGCAACTACGACATGGTTGGCAACAATACTCCGGTATTTTTCGTTCGCGACCCCATGAAATTTCAGGATTTTATTCATTCACAAAAGCGGCGAGCCGATAATGGCTTACGCGACCACGATATGCAGTGGGACTTTTGGACCCTCTTGCCGGAAACAGCGCATCAGGTCACCATTCTGATGAGTGATCGGGGTGTTCCGAAAAGCTATCGGCATATGAATGGATATACCAGCCACACCTACATGTGGGTCAATGGCGAAGGAAAACGTTTCTGGGTGAAATACCACTTCAAGACAGATCAAGGTATTGATTTTCTCACGCAGGAAGAAGCTGATCGTCTGGCCGGCACCGATGCTGACTACCATCGTCGTGATCTGTTTAATGCAATCAAGCAGGGAGACCATCCGAGCTGGACTCTGAAAGTTCAGATCATGCCTTTTGAGGATGCAGAGACATATCGATTCAATCCATTTGATCTCACCAAGGTCTGGCCGCATGGGGATTACCCGCTTCAGGAAGTCGGACGATTAACCCTCACCCGTAATCCGGCCGATTTTCATACGGAAATTGAGCAGGCAGCTTTTGAACCAAACAACCTGGTCCCTGGAATCGGCCCCAGCCCGGATAAAATGTTATTGGCACGTTTGATATCATACGCAGATGCCCATCGAGCACGCTTGGGAGTCAACTATAAGCAAATTCCAGTCAATCGGCCGAAGTGTCCGGTGCATAGCTATAGCAAGGGTGGAACCATGCGGATGGACAATGTTTCCGACCCCGTATATAAGCCAAACTCCAAGGGAGGGCCTCAAGCAGATGCTGAGCGTTATCCAGAAGATGCGACTTGGAGTGCCAACGGCGAATTCATGCGCAGTGCCTATACGTTACGCCAAGACGATGATGATTTTATTCAACCAGGCACCCTGGTGCGAGAAGTGATGGACGATGCGCAACGTGAGCGGCTTGTAGCAAATGTTGTCGGGCACCTCAAAGATGGAGTTTCGCAACCGGTTCTGAAGAAAGCCTTGGAATACTGGCGCAATATCGACCAGGAAACAGGCGACCGTATAGCAAAAGGTGTTCAGGAGAAGTGATATAACCCTGGTCCGTCGTCTCGGATTATCCTGAATCCGTGAACGCTCATGGGTCCAGGATTATGTTACACGACAGCGCTTTTTGTTTTGCCCTTTCGTAGACTGTCTAAGTGCTGCGAACCGCTTTCAAAGCGATCGACGCCTTCTTGCCCGAAGGAGAGGAATTGATAAAAACCCGCACCTGGAATGAAAAAAATGGAGCGCCGACAGGATAAAGGAATATGACAGCATGAAAACACAAGCTCTCTTCCCGGATTCACAAGCTCTCTCCCCGGATTTGCTAAAGAAGATGGATGCCTATTGGCGAGCCGCCAACTATCTGTCGGTCGGTCAAATTTACCTCTATGACAATCCACTGCTGAAGAAACCGCTTACCCTTGCGCACATCAAACCGCGTTTGCTCGGTCACTGGGGAACGACGCCGGGACTGAACTTCATTTATGTTCACCTCAACCGTATTATCAACAAATACGACCTCAACGTGATTAATATCAGCGGGCCAGGCCATGGCGGGCCGGGGATCGTGGCGAATGTCTATCTCGAAGGAACCTACAGCGAGGTGTATCCTGACATTTCGCAAGACGAGGATGGGATGAAGCGTCTGTTCACCCAGTTCTCCTTTCCCGGTGGCATTCCGAGCCATGTTGCCCCGGAAACGCCGGGATCGATTCATGAAGGGGGCGAATTGGGTTATTCGCTCTCGCATGCATTCGGAGCGGTTTTTGACAATCCCGACCTGTTGGCGGTCTGTGTCGTCGGTGATGGCGAAGCGGAAACTGGTCCGCTTGCCACCAGTTGGCATTCGAATAAATTCCTCAATCCGGTTCACGACGGCGCTGTGCTGCCCATCCTGCACTTGAACGGCTATAAAATCGCCAGCCCCACGGTACTGGCGCGTATTTCTCATGACGAACTGGAAGCGCTCTTTCGCGGCTATGGCTACACGCCCTATTTTGTCGAGGGCGATGACCCCAAGGCGATGCACCTTCTCATGGCCGCGACGCTGGACAAGGTGGTCGGCGAGATCCAGCGAATTCAACATGAAGCCCGCAACCTGGGGTTCCAGGAGCGGCCCCGGTGGCCGATGATCATCCTGCGCTCACCCAAGGGCTGGACCGGCCCGAAGGTCGTCGATGACAAAGCAACGGAAGGCACCTGGCGCTCGCATCAGGTGCCGATGGGCAATATGAATCATCCGGGACATGTGAAGATTCTGGAGACATGGCTGCAGAGCTACCGGCCGCGGGAGTTGTTCGATACGACCGGCAAGCTTCGCGCCGAACTGGCTGATCTTGCCCCGAAAGGCGAGCGCCGGATGAGCGCCAATCCTCATGCCAACGGCGGTTTATTACTGCGCGACCTGCGTCTGCCAGATTTCCGCGACTTTGCGGTGCAGGTGCCGCAACCCGGTGGCGTGGACGCCGAAGCCACCCGCATCCAGGGCGAGTTCATTCGCGATGTTATCAAGCTCAATCCCGCCACCTTTCGCATCTTCAGTCCGGACGAAACGTCCTCGAACCGCTGGGACGCAGTGTTCGAGGTCACAAACCGCTGCTCGACGGCAGAAATCATTGTCGGCGACGATCACGTCGCCCCCGATGGCCGCGTTATGGAAATGCTGAGCGAGCATCAATGCGAGGGTTGGCTGGAAGGGTATCTGCTGACTGGCCGGCACGGTTTTTTCTCCTGCTACGAAGCCTTTATCCACATCATCGACTCAATGTTCAACCAGCATGCCAAATGGCTGGACGTCACCGGCGAAATTCCCTGGCGCCGGCCGATTGCCTCACTGAACTACCTGTTGTCATCGCATGTATGGCGGCAGGACCATAACGGCTTTTCTCACCAGGACCCGGGCTTCATCGATGTTGCGGCCAACAAAAAGTCGGCCGTCATTCGCGTCTATCTGCCGCCAGATGCCAATACATTGCTCTCGGTGACCGACCATTGCCTGAAGAGCCGCAACTACGTC
>SKJK01000124.1 GCA_007121995.1 Desulfobulbaceae bacterium | reverse complement strand
ATGCAGCGCCCCTGTAAAAACCCGAGGGCTTTTCACTGTCTCCTGGATCCGTGAGCGTTGCGAAGGGCTGCGGGCGAATACATATTGCAAAAAAACCAAGTAGTTACAAACTGACTACAGTAAAAAATATCCCTAAAAAGACTCCAGCTGTCACGGATTCAGGTGTCTTTCAGACGAGGTTTATTGGTAATGAGCAGTATCCAGGATTCAGGCTGGCGCGACCAGCTGCACCATTGGCTGGAAAAACGTATCACCCAACGTCTCATCATTGCGGTTATTCTCCTCAATGCGATCATACTCGGCCTGGAAACCGTTCCTGCTGTCAACGATCCCCATGGAGGGTTACTCTCTCAGCTGGACCGTCTCTGCCTGGCAATTTTTGTTGTCGAACTGAGCCTGGCAATCATTGCCATGGGACCATCTCGTTTTTTTCGCGATCCTTGGCGGATTTTTGATTTCGTCGTTGTCAGCATTGCCCTGTTACCGGCCACCGGAGCCTTTTCCGTCCTGAGAAGCCTGCGTGTCCTGAGGGTCCTGCGTCTGGCATCGGCCTCCCCGCGGATGCGGGTGGTGGTTTCGGCCCTGCTGGCTGCCATCCCTGGTTTAAGCTCCATCATTGCCCTGCTGCTGTTATTGTTTTACGTCGCGGCCGTGATGAGCACCAAAATGTTTGGTCCCAACTTTCCAGAATGGTTCGGCTCTATAAACGCTTCCATGTACACCCTGTTTCAGATCATGACCCTGGAGAGCTGGTCCATGGGCATTGTCCGTCCGGTTCTGGAACTCTACCCTTATGCCTGGCTTTTTTTTATCCCTTTCATCATGCTGGCAACCTTTACCATGCTCAACCTGTTCATTGCTGTCATTGTAGAGGCCATGCAAAGCCAGGCCCAGGCAGTCCAGGCAAAACAGCTTGAAGAAATCGAAACCATTGCCGAAGAAAAAGAACAGGCATTGCACCGGGACATTGACAGCCTGCGCCGTGAAATCAGTGAACTGAAGGATATACTCCGCCGATGTACGCCGGACAAGGATTGAGATTGGTGTACGGTGCCAGTTTCCGGGACATGCAGTCCTATCCTTGCCGGCAGGCAACGTTGACGCAAAACAGCCATGCAACTCAAACTCGTCCTTAGACAACTTTTTCCAGACTTGAACCCGGCCCGTCTGCCGGGCGGCTTTGATCAAGTGGGCGATATCGCCTTGGTCAGTATCACCCCGGAGGTGGCTGCCCGAGAGCGGCAGATCGGGAAGATCATTCTGACATCGTGCAAACATATTCGTGTGGTGGTCAAACGGACCGGCCCCTATGAAGGGGTGCACCGCACCCTGCCGCTTGCTGTTATTGCCGGCGAGGAGCGTTTTACCACCGTGCATCGGGAAAACGGGGTCCAGTTCCATCTCGATCTGGCCCGGAGTTATTTCTCGATCCGTTCCGCCCACGAACGGGCCCGCATCGCTGCCTTGGTCCAACCAGGCGAAACTGTGGCCGTGCTCGGTTCAGGCATCGGTCCCTTTCCCCTGATCATCGCTCGCCACAGTCAGGCACGGGAGATTGTCGGCATCGAAATCAATCCTGTTGCCCACCAGTACGCGAGGATAAATCTGGCAGCCAATCGCAGCATCAACAACGTCGTTTGCATTGCCGGTGATGCTGCGCGGGAATTACCAACCTTGCACCGCAGCTTTGACCGCATCCTCATTGTCAAGCCCCATGGTGGAATTGCCCTGCTGCCCTGCGCCCTGGCCGCACTCTGCCCTGGAGGACATCTGCATCTGTATGCTATGCAACCCAAAAACCATTATGACGGTATCATTGCCGAAGTGACAGCTGCCTGCTCCAGGATAGGTCGCAGCATACGCCACCTTGACACAACTCTCTGCGGTCACTGCGGCCCAACCAGGTATCGTATCTGCCTGGATGCAGTGATCGATGCCACAGGGTGACCATTGCTTTTTCTTTTCCGAGCCCGCTTTGTTTGCAGTTTCAGGCTACTTGTGCTATTTTAATGAACTGTATCTGTCGGATTACGCTGCGCCAGTCTCTCAATATTTTTTCAGCACGGAAAACCCTGAGTGCATTATAATGTGCACAGAGTCCTTCAGCCTGCCGCGTGCTTCAATACGACCCAACAACCTTCCCCCAACCTATCCCTTGCAGGAGAAACACCGATGGACACCACCGGTTTTGTCAAAAAACAGACCCTGTACCTGACCGTTTTCATGGCCCTGGTGGTCGGTTTTGTCAGTGGCGTGGTCTATTCCGTTTATCGAACTCCGGCAACCGATGGCCACAGGCATGCTGTTTCCGGGCAGCAGGAAATGGCCGCCGCTCTTGCAAACCTAGAGCAGGCTACCCGGGACAACCCCGATGATGCCCGGGCCTGGGCCAACCTCGGCAATGCCTATTTCGACACCGAACAGCCTCGCAAGGCCATCGAAGCGTACCACAAATCTCTGGAACTGATGCCCGGTGACACCAATATTATGACCGACCTCGGGGTCATGTACTTTCAGGACAATCAGCACCACAAGGCTATTGAGTTCTTTGATGCGGTCCTCGACATTAACCCTGAACATGAACAGGCCCGATTCAATAAAGGAGTGGTTCTGCTCACTGGACTCAACGACCGCGACCAGGCCCTTGCCGAGTGGAAAATCCTCCTCCAATACCATCCCATGGCGGCAGCACCATCGGGAAGAATGGTGGGTGATCTCATCCACCAGCTGGAAAACGCACCGCCACAGAACTGATCATCCATACAAGGGAGTCGATGACCGGACTGCCACCGAGACTAACGGCAATTCTGGGCCCGGTCACGCCGGACCAACCAGGGACTGGTCAATTGCGCTGATAGTACTGTCGCCACAATTGACGAAGAATCCCCAGTTTCCCGCTTGACAGTCATTT
>SKJK01000093.1 GCA_007121995.1 Desulfobulbaceae bacterium | reverse complement strand
TCATTTTAACAGTCTGCAGGAAAAGGAAATAGAGCAGGAGGTGGTTTTGCCGGAGGTTGATCCGCTGATCAACGTTGATCCGCGATTAATCCAGCAAGCCCTGGTGCATCTGATCCGCAACAGTGTCGAAGCCATGCCCGGGGGTGGGATGTTGACCGTCGAAGTCTTACTGGAGGAAAGTCGGGTGAAAATTATCATCAGCGATAGTGGCGAAGGACTGGGAAGCATCCACCCTGCCCGTGCCACGGATCCTTTTTTCACCACCAAGATGATCGGTACCGGCATGGGTCTGACCCTGGTGAAACGAATCGTCGAAGATCATAACGGTACCCTGCGGCTGGAGAGTCGAAAAGAAGGCCATGGGACGATTGCCACGGTGGTCCTGCCCCGGGTGAGGTGAAGATTTACTGACAAAAACGACTGGTAAAATCAGGGCGGAAGCAACAAAAAAGGATCCTTCACCAGAAGGATCCTTTTTTGTTTCCTGCGTTGAACAGGGTGTTTGTTGACAACGATCAGAAGCTGATGTTGAAGCGGGCTACGGTGCCGAATACTGAATCGTCGTTCCAGTTATCATAGGAAGGCTGCAGGTAACCAATGCGGTACTGCAGGTTGGCACCCTGGGTGATGTTGTACTGGAGCAGGCCGGAAACTTCCCATGCATCGCTGAGGCCACGCTCGGTAGTGCTGTCGATATCGGCATAAACAAGGTTCCCCACCAGGAACATGTTTTCGCTGACATCATACCTTGTGCTGAAAGCACCCCAAAGCCAGTCACCTTCCTGGCCAAATCGCATGGCCTGGGTGGCCCATTCGCCACCGAGCATGACAAAGCCATAAGCGGCATCTGCGATGTAGCCATCCTGGGCAAAACCGAGATCAAAGGACAGGGTCATTGCATCCATGGTGAAGCTGGGGCGGATATACCCGCCGTAGGCGTCGTCAGCGGTGGCGTCCATCAGGCCGGCGGATTCAACATAAGCGAATTCACTATGCAGTTCCATGTTGCCCGTGGTGCCCTTGAGGTAAGCCATACCAATAAAACCCTCAGCATCCGGTGCAGGCACGACGCCTACCCCTTCAACCGCCATAGCAGCGCGCTCATCATTTTGGTACGCAGCCATGAAGCCATATGTCCAGTCAGGATTAGGGGCAATTTCGACCACACCACCGAAACGAAGGACATCGTTGTCTTCCACCCGGTCGGTCATGTTGGCGGATACTGTCCCTTCCTGCACTATATCAAAGAAAGGTGTGATTGTAACAGCGTCGGTCTTGTAAATACCACGGACACCGGAGATGCCGATATCGTCGAAGAAGAAGCCGGTACCGTAGAAAGCTCGGTATTTACCGATCTGAAAGGTGAAGTCATTGGTAAAGGGGATGGAGAGATAGGCAACATCAGCCCAGAGATTGTTTGCATCGGCGGATGAGGTGTCACCGTTGAAAACGTTGTCAATGGCACGAATCCGGGCATGGACAAAGGCTCCGCCGGCTGTAGTACCCCTGACGTTGAAGCGAAGACGGGAGTCCATGAGGAATCTTTCGCTCAGATCTGGGCGCCCCGGGTTCGCATAGCCATTGTAATCATAGGCATCTCTGTAAATGATGCGTCCACGAGCATCACCAGTGATCTTAACGCCAGCCTCGGCAGCCGGTCGAACAACTGGTGCTGGTTGTTCTTGTGACGGTTCACCAGAGATCGCAATACCGTGCTCAGCCATGGCGGGCAATGCAATTCCGCCGGTCAGCATCAAAGCAGCGCCTGCAACGAGTACTTTTTTCATATTCCTCTCCTTGTATTAGATGTTAGTTGCGCGTTTCTCGGAACTGCAAGAAACAGTGTTTTGTGTAGTTCTCAGGTGCTGGTAAAGTAAAGCGAGTCCATCTAAACGTCAAGTTTTTTTTACTATGGTAAAATTTTTTTTACCATCACGAGGTGGTGCCGTGAAAATACCTCATTATTGGCGGGTTATTCAGAAGTGGTTTGTACTTCCACGGTTAATCTGGTCAACATCGAATAGGGCGAACGCCAGAAAAAGAAAGGAGAGTCGCCGTCCCCTTCGACCAGAATGAGTTGGAAACGGTTGGCATCTTGCAATAAAGGGCGCAGTTGGTAATTGACAATATACCCTGGAGTTTTTCTGGTCTCCCATTGCGGCACCAGTTGTCCCTCTTCCCATTTGTGAGCGGCAATGGAACCGCCGTCAAAATAGCGGAGATTGGGCATAAAGGGGACGGTTTCCAGTCTGTTGCGGCCAACCAGAATTTCGTTGCTCCCATCACCATCGAGATCCTGGACCACGATTCGAGTCTTGATATAGATCGTTTCCGGGTCGGTATCCCGACCGGTTTGGGCGGTACTGCTCAGGGTGCCGAAGAAATTATTGCTGGCACCATGCATGTCGGTGCTGGTCCACAGTAGGGTGCCAGCATCATTGTATACCCGCATCCGGTTGTCTGCCCCGATTACGATGGTTTCAAGGCTGCCGCTGCCGGTAATATCAGCCTGGGCAAAATCATACAGGTTGGTGCCTCGTGGCAAGGAAAGTTCCTGCAGTGGCCGTACTCCCTCGCGGGGATCCAATTGCATCACCTGGACGGAAGAACCGGCCCCAGGTGCTTTCTGCCCCAGCAGAACCGGGGAGGTTGTGCCACCGTCCATGACCCGCAGATACCAGGGGAGATTGGTCCATAAAGTCCGCCAGCCCTGTCCGTGCCACTCCAAAACCGTGGTGGCGGGGATAGCACCATTGCTGCCGGCGATATAAATTTCCGCAATTCCGTTTTTATTGAAATCGGCAGTGGTAACCGAAAGGTAGCGCAGATAGCCGGGCAGATCAATCTCGTCGATCTGCTGAAATTGTCCTTCAACTTCCCGGTAGAGCAGTAAACTGTTGGTGGTCAATAGGAGGATTT
>SKJK01000205.1 GCA_007121995.1 Desulfobulbaceae bacterium | reverse complement strand
GTTGTGAGTTGCCGATGAAACGCACAGCCTGCTGTTCTTGATCGGTATTGTGGCGGAGCATGGCGTTTTCCCGTGACAACTGGACCCGTTGATGGGCCTTTTCCACTACCAGATCGAGCCGGTCGAGATTAAAGGGTTTACGGATAAAGTCATAGGCCCCCAGTTTCATGGCTTCGACGGCGATATCAACATCACCATGGCCGGTGATCATGATAACTTCGATGTGGGGGATCGACTCACGAATTCTGATCAGCAGGTCAAGGTCGGAGATATCAGGCAGCCACAAGTCCATGATGATGACGTCAAACCAGTGCGTACGTACCAGTTCCATGGCCTCGGCACCGTCGCCGGCAGTGAAGATTTTCCGATGGGTGCCGGATAGTTCTTTTTGCAGCAGTCTGCGGATCGATTCCTCGTCATCAATAACGAGAATAGCATACGTTTCTTTATTCATGGTTGGGTAATCCAGGCAGAGTCACTCGAAACATCGAACCTTTGCCGACAGAGCTGGTCACTGAGATCTCACCGTGGTGATTGTTGACAATGGAATAGCAGGTGGACAGTCCGATACCGACCCCCTTGCCTACCGGCTTGGTGGTGAAAAAAGGTTCAAAAAGTTTATCCTGGTGTTCCCGGGGGATGCCGCATCCGTTATCCTCGATCATCAGGTCGACATCGGTCACATTCACACATTGGGTTCTGATCAGAATGGTGCCGCCGTCGGTGGTGGCGTCGAAGGCATTGATCAGCAGATTGATAATGACTTGCTTGAGTTGCGATTCGTCCCCAAGGATTGCCGGCAAGACAGGGTCAAGTTCGGTCTGTACGGTTAGATTGGGCTGTTCCTTGAAGTGATGCTTGAGAATGAACAGGGTGTCGTTGATACACTGGTTGAGATCGACATGCCCCTGCGTGGTGGCATTCGGTCGGCTGAAGGTGAGCAAGGTCTGGACAATGTCACGACAACGTAAACATTCCTTGATGATTATCTCCGTGTATTCTTCGAAATCAGCCAGCAGTTCCGCATCAATAGAACTTCGCAGGCGAGAATTGCGGCGTTGCAGTCCCTGGGCGAACCCAAGGATGGCTGTGAGCGGGTTGTTGATCTCGTGAGCCACACCTGCGGCCAGGGTGCCCACCGTGGCCATTTTTTCCGCCTGATGAAATTGGGCCTGGAATTCTTTTTCCAAGGTGACGTCACGTTTAAAGAGCAGAACCTGTCGCTTACCTGTGGGGCTGGTCTTAAGCGGCGAGGCAATGATGTCAAAGTGTCTGAATCTGTCTTTGACTTTGTAGATGCACAGGTCCTTGACCACCTTGTCCTGATCCAGTGCTCGCAGGGCTGGGCATTCCAGACAGGGGGTTTCCCTGCCGCGGAAAACGTTGTAGCATACTTGTCCCTCCGCAACGACCCCCGGAAACCAGGCGGTAAAAACATGGTTGACGCGCTGAATAATCAAATCTTCGCAAAGGACCACCATGAGATCGGTGATACCGTCAAGCAGCGCCTGAATTTCTTTCCGTTTTTCTTCCAGTTTAAGGTTGGAGCTTTTCAGCTGTTCGACCTTTTGCTGCAGTTCCTGGTAAAAACCAAGTTTGCAGTGTTCGATGCCGATCAGGTCTTCGAGGGTGGTTGTATGCTGCATCACCACACCTCCTCACAGATTTGGCGAAACTCTTCCCAGGTGGCTGGTCTGGGGTTGGTTAAATTGCAGGCGTCGTGCACCGCCATCTTACAGATCGAATCGAGATGATGCCGTTCATTCGCCGGAATGAGCTGGCCAAGGCGAAGAGCGACATTAAACGTAGCAAAAAAATCCTCGAGTTTTTCAATGCCGGCTGCCGCGGTATCGTGGTCCGAGTTCAGTTGGCGTTTGAGTATAACCCGGCCAATTTCGGCCATGCGACGTTCATCGATTTGCAGATTGAACCGCATGACACTGGTGAGCAGGATCGGATGAACCACCCCGTGCTGCATGTCGAAATGGCCGCCCAGGGAATGCGCCAGGGCATGTTCAGCGCCAAGACCGGCGTTGCTGAAGGCCATGGAAGCGGAGACCGAGGCAATGCTCAATTGTTCCAGGGAGTCGATGGAGCGGGTGGCCACTGCCTGCTGGAGGTTGGCGAGAATGAGGTCGATGGCCTTGAGGGAATGCATTTCCGTGAACGGAGAAGCAATGCGGGACATGTAGGCTTCGATGGCATGGGCCAGGGCGTCGACAGCAGACTGGATAATGAGTGATTCATCCTTGGTACGCAGGATCAGAGGATCGACAATGGCGATGTTGGGAACCAGGGTGCGGGTGATAATGGACATTTTGACCCCGCGCTGCACATCGGTAATGATGCAAAATTGACTGATATCTGAGCCACTCCCGGCAGTGGTTGTGATCAGCATCATAGGCGGTAAGGGACGCTGGACCCGATTCGCCCCTTCATAGTCGCGGATTTTTCCCCCATTGCTTGCAATGATGGCAATCCCCTTGGCGGTGTCCATGGCGCTGCCGCCACCAATGGCAATGATAACATCAGTGCCGTTTTTCATGTACAGCTCGGCCCCCATTTCAACCTGATGATCCCTGGGGTTCGATGTAACACCTGGATAATAAACCCATTTTATACCCTGTTTTTCAAGGATGTCGAGGAGCCGCTGGAGCCAGCCGGCTTCCTCGATACCGGTGTCGCTGACCAGAAAGACTTTTTTGGCACCAATACGTAGAGCGCATTGGCCGGCATAGTTGAGACTGCCTCGGCCGAAAATGATTTCAGGAATAGCGAATTTAGTGATATCCATGGTTGGCACCCCTAAGTCGTTTGAGAAGACTGGCTCCGTGCAGAAGGATCTGGTCGCAGCGGCTGTGATACGCACATTGTTCACGTTCGTGCCGGGTTTGGCTGTGACCGTTTTTTGTATAGTTACTAAGCATGTTTC
>SKJK01000103.1 GCA_007121995.1 Desulfobulbaceae bacterium | reverse complement strand
CTGATGTCTTCGCCGGCTTTTTCCATGCCGGCCAGGCGAATTTCAAAATCCTTGTAGGATTGTTCCGCTTCGTCACGCCGTAGAGTCAGTTCCTCTAATTCTTCCTTGACGCGCTGCTGTCGTCCTTTCAACCCTGAGGTTATCGGTTTGGCAAGAAATTTGACGAGAATGAACACCAGGACGAGAAAATTCAAAGTCCGCCAGAACAGATCCTTCAATTTTTCAGCGGACAGGGGATTGCCGTGATAATCATCACCCCCGGCTGCATGCGCCTCTCCAGTGGTTAGCAGGCCGACAAGCCAACCCCCAAGCCCCTGTTCAAAATGCATACCAACAACTCTGTGCTGGGGCTCAGCGCCAACAGATGTATCCGTCGCTGCAACCAATGCCAGCGGCATACAACTGACCAGACAGACCAGTATCAAAGGTTTAATGTATCTTGCAATGCGAGCTCTCATGCGTCAAGACTCCTTCCTAATATCTTTCCAGCCATTGCCTGGGCAAAACCTGCGGTATTTCCCTGCAACTCCTTCCTGGCGACCTCGATCTGAGACCGGAGATCCTGCATTTGATTTTCCTTGAACGTGTCGGACTCCTTGCGAATGACCGTCAGTTTTTCGGCTCCGACTGCCTGCGCCTGAGCCCGGGCGCTATCCAATGCTTTTTTGGCCTTGTTACTGGCCTCACGAATCTTTGCGTCCAGTTCAGCCTGACGCTGACGAGCACGCTGTTCAAACTGCACCACTTCGCCATCAAGCTTCTCGATTTTCTGCCCACGTTGCTCAAGAATACCGAGAATGGGCTTGTAGAGAATTGCGTTGAGAACAACCATCAACACAATCATGTTGACAATGTGCATTACCATCGTAATATCGATCGAAATCATACTAACTACCCCTCATCACTATAGATATAACTATATCCCGTCAGGCCGGGTGAATGGCGGTTCATCTTCGTCCCGGATAACTACTGAAAAATCCACTGACTGTCAAATCTTTTTAAATTAAATTTATGGGATTTGTCAGTTATGCTTGTTGCAGTCAATAACCAACTGACACAGGAGGGAATAAATACCTCGAATTCTCGCCATCACCAGCCCACTGAGCAATTTTTTATGCAGGGCAAAATACTCGACACCAAATTATTTTCAACCACATTTTTCCGGCGTCTCCTTTGCTTCAGATTTTCCGGTGTGTTCTGGTTGACCAGTTTGCAGCCAAGCGATCAGTCGAACCAAACCTTCCTCCGTAGAAACCAACTGGCGGTACCCGAGGACCCTGCAGGCTCGTTCATGGCTGAACCAATGAGAATGAGCCAACTGATAGGCTAAAAACCTGGTCATACGTGGTTCCTGTGCCAGACCTAGCATGGTATACCACACCTCCAATGCCGCACCGACCCCATAGGCAACAGCAAAAGGCACCTTGCGCCTGACAGGTGGAACATTCATCCGTAGGAACAGGTCATTGATCCAATCCCACAAGCGGACGGGCTGGTCCTGTCCGATAAAAAAACTCTGCCCCGCTCCGGCCCCATGACCGAGCAGGTCCTTTGCCGCAAGGATATGGGCGTAGACAACGTTATCAATATAGGCGATATCAACATAATTTTCCCCTGAACCGACGATTTTCAGACTTTTTGTTCGCCCCCGCTCAAGTAACCTGGGGATAAGATGATTATCCCCAGGCCCCCAAACAAGATGGGGTCGAATTGCACTGGTCCGTAATAGCGAAGAATTGGCTTGCAAAACAAGTTTCTCTGCCTCAATTTTACTGGCTGCATAGTGGCACAGCGTAGCAGTTGCATAGGGTATCGTCTCGTCAGCACCTTCGATACTACGCCGATCAAACACCACCGAGGGGGTGGAGGTGTGGACAAGAGCGCGCACACCGTTGGTACGGCAGGCGGCGATAACATTGGCAGTTCCATCTACGTTGATCTTCTGGTATTCATCCCGTTCGCCCCAGATACCAGCCTTGGCTGCAACATGGAAGACGATGTCGCACCTGGCTGTGACCCGCAACATGCATTCAGGGTCACGGACATCACCTTTGTGGCACTCTACTCCGAGCGCCTCCAGTTGCGGATAGTGGTTCCGGCCGACAACAGCAACCTCGACTCCATGCCGGACCAGCTCCTGCACCAATGCCTTGCCGATAAAACCATTGCCGCCGGTGACAAGTACTCTATCCATAGACTGCTCGCTCCCTTAATCATTCCCGGACACAGGTCATACGCACCGGAACGACTGTTTTTGGCTTGAAGTACCTCACCGTGCCATCCTGACCGGATAGCGGTATCCGACTATCAGCATGATTGCAGCAGACATTGCCTGCCAGCCCATTGCGCCAGTTGTTCCCGAAAAATTTTAGCATTGTGACGGATATCCACCGGAAAACCGGGATGCAGTAAAAACAGCTCTATATCCCGGGTCAGCTCATTGGCTACCGCCAGCTGACGGAGCTCGGTAACTAACTTTTCTTGATCACGAATCCGCTCCACAGGTTCAACAACAATGACCGGTTGCTGCTTTCCCCAAGGCCCGAGCCCGATAAGCGCCGATCGCCGGACCAGGGAATGTTCATTGAAAATAGCCTCACAGGGGATGGTATATAACATGCCCTGCGCCGTATGAACTCGATGTGCTACACGTCCACAAAACCACAGACGCTGTTGGTCATCGCAGTATCCCATATCCCCCATTCGATGCCAGAACCCCTCGCCATTGACAATTTTGGCCTTACGAGTCGCATGTTCATCAAAAGCATACGCTCTGGTCACCACCGGTCCCTGAACGACAATCTCTCCGATTTCACCTGGAGGCAACTCGTTGACCTCATTCCAGGACGCCACCACCTCATCAACCGGTTCGATGATGCGGATGCGTACCCCTGGAAGAGCCCTGCCCACACAGGCACCACGACCGATACGAGTCAAGGCCCAGGTCT